>JAVEWF010000078.1:0-10656 GCA_034004665.1 Rhodocyclaceae bacterium
AGGCCTCGGCCGGTTCGCCGTCGCGGCCGGCGCGGCCGGTTTCCTGATAGTAGGCTTCGAGGCTCTTGGGCAGGTCGAGGTGGGCGACGAAGCGCACGTCGGGCTTGTCGATGCCCATGCCGAAGGCAATGGTGGCGACCATGACGATACCGTCCTCACGCAGGAAGCGCTGCTGGTGCCGCGTACGCATGGCCGTGTCGAGGCCGGCGTGGTAGGGCAAGGCGGCGATGCCCTGATCTACGAGCCAGGCGGCGGTTTCGTCCACCTTCTTGCGCGACAGGCAGTAGATGATCCCGGCTTCGCCGTCATGGTTGGCGAGGAAGCCGAGCAGCTGGCGGCGTGGATTGTCCCGTTCGACGACGATGTAGCGGATGTTCGGCCGGTCGAAGCTGGAGACGAAGACGCGCGCGTCCTCCAGGCCGAGGCGGACGAGGATCTCGCGGCGCGTCAGCGCGTCGGCGGTGGCGGTGAGGGCGATGCGCGGCACGGCCGGGTAGCGTTCGTGCAGCACCGAGAGCTGGATGTATTCCGGGCGGAAGTCGTGGCCCCACTGCGAGACGCAGTGCGCCTCGTCGATGGCGAACAGGGCGAGCTTCCCGTCCTCATCCAGCCGGTCGAGCAGGGCGAGGAAGCGTTCCGTCAGCAGGCGCTCGGGCGCGACGTAGAGCAGGTCGAGCTCGCCGCTGCGCATGGCCCGTTCGGTGTCGACGACCGCATCGAAGTCGAGCGTCGAGTTGAGGAAGGCAGCTCGGACGCCGAGCTGGCGCAGCGCGTCCACCTGGTCCTGCATCAGCGCGATCAGCGGCGAGACGACGATGCCGATGCCGGGGCGCAGCAGCGCGGGGATCTGGTAGCACAGCGACTTGCCTCCGCCGGTGGGCATCAGCACCAGCGCGTCGCCGCCATTGGCGACATGGGTGACGATGTCGGCCTGCGGGCCGCGGAAGGCGGGATAGCCGAATATGTCGTGCAGGATCTGCGCCGGGGCTGAAGCAGGAGGCATGGTAGAAAGCGGGAAATCGAAAAGTCGGCGCTGGCGGGACGGCGCTTGAATCTAGCACAGGCCGGCCCCACGTCGACGTGACTTCTCCACGGGAACACAGACCATGACACCACAGCCCATCGAACCCAAAAACGAACTGGAGCGGAAGCTCTTCGCCGCAATGAACGGCGAGCTCTCCGGCGAGGACTTCATGCGCGAACTGCTGGTCGAGCAGGTCTTTATCCCGATCAGGGACGACAAGGACGACGGCATCGCCGGCTTCCAGCGCACCACCAAGGCCACGCCGCTGGTCGTGCGCGACGAGGACGGGCAGAACATTCTCGTACTGTTCACCAGCCCGGAACGCGCCAAGGACTTCCTCGCCGACACCCCCGACTACAGCGGTGGCCTGCTGGCCGAATTCGAGTGGATCGTCGAGCGCATGGAGCCCGGCTTCGCGATCGTCGTCAATCCCGGCGACGAGTTCGGCATCGACATCGCGCCGGATAACGTCACCGAGATGCTCGAAATGCTGGCGGAAAAGGCTGCGAAGAACTGATTGCGAGGCTGCTCGATTGATGCTGCCGTTGGGACGACCGGCATGATTGCCATCTTCATGGGCGGCATACGGCCGCTCCCCCCCGACAACAAGCCGACCGGCATTTTCAAGCGCCTCATCGAAGCTCCCGTCTGGGTCGATACCGAAGGGTTGGCAGGTGATGCCCAGGCCGACAGGCGTGTCCATGGCGGGCCGGAAAAGGCGGTGCACCAGTATCCGGTGGCGCATTACGCCGCGTTGGCGGCAGCGTTTCCGGAGGCGCGAGATGCGCTGGTGCCCGGCTCGATGGGCGAGAACATCTCGGCTCCCGGCTGGGACGAGGCCTCGGTGGCGATCGGCGATGTCTTCCGTTGCGGCGATGTGGTGCTGCAGGTCTCGCAGCCACGTTCGCCATGCTGGAAGATCGACCAGCGTTTCGGCGTCGATGGCATGGCCGCCCATATCGCCGCGCGGCACATCACCGGCTGGTATTTCCGTGTGCTCGAAGCGGGCGCGGTCGAGCCGGGCGTCGATTTCATGCGTATCGACCGCAATGCCGAACCATTGCCGATCGCCGCGCTGCTGACGTTGTGGGCGGAGCATCGTCCCGACCCGCAGCGGCTGCTGGAGGTCACCCGCATCCCCGGGCTGTCGTCGCGCTGGGTGGAGAAGCTGGAAGATCGCGCAGCCAGGCTGCGGCAGCTGGCGTGAATAAAAACGCCCCGGTTTCTGCCGGGGCACGGGTAAAAGTCGGCGCCGGCAGGACGGCGCCGCCGGCACGCCGCCAACATGGGGGCGGTGCCTCAATGAACGGAAAGCGTATTCAGACCGAGACGGTGTCCGCGACCTCCCGGAGTACCCCGATCTCGTTGAAGTTCATGAAGTGGTAGCCCTTTCTTAGACGGTGAGGCCAATCTCCGCTTAAGCACGCAGTTCGTCAGATGCACGGCTCATCCCAGCGTCGCCACCATTTCGATCTTCGGGGCTATCGAGCGCACGACCTTCTGAATGCCGTGCCCTGGATTCGCCTGGCGCTGCGAGACTACCAGTCCCACTTTCTCCAGCAGGCCGACATCCTTTGTGATCGCTGAACGGTTACGGTGCAGCCGCTGCGTCAGTTCGTTGATGCTTTTCGGTTCATGCATCACTTCAAGCATCAGGCGACGACGGGCTTCTGACAGCACGGTGAACATGCGCTGGGGGTCTTCGAAGGCCAGCGTTACCTTGCCTTCAAATGCCTGGCCACGATCAGCGCGGCGTGCAGCGTCCTTCGCCCGTGCAAAAAAGTCCTTCACATCATCGGTACGAATAATGACCTTGCTCATGATTTTCTGCCTCCTGCCGACTTCACGATCGCCAGCCATTCCTGCTGGAACCGTTCAAGCGTTGATTCATAACTCTCGAACTCGACGGCTTCGACCTTGCCCATGTAATGTCGGTGGTGGTAGCCGTGAGCATTGTCGAAACCGAGGACCCGGCCATTGTCACCACGATGGATGGCGTGATTGATGTAAGCCAGGTTGTAACGGGTGACGACGGTCTTGCCTTGCGCCTGATATCCCCAGACCTCATAGCTCAGAATCCCGCCGCCCGACTTGGGTTTAAGTTCAAAGCGTTCCTGTTCGAGCAGGAATTCCTTGGGTGCTTTTGCCATGAGCTATCGAATAACAGATGTGCTTCACGATAGCACATCTGAAGGCTGTCGTCTGTAAATATTGGTGTCTAAAAAAGAAAACCCGCATCGCTATCGATGCGGGTTTTCGAGGGGCTAACTAACAGCAATTCATAGACACTACACTTGGACTTCCTTAGCAATATCAACGAAGTCGGGTATGGTATCGAACTGCATGTAGCGGTAGATGTCGCCAGCTTTCTGGTTGACGACATTCACATACTCCATGTACTCGGCGACGGTCGGCAGCTTGCCGAGGAGCGCGGCGACGGCGGCGAGTTCGGCGGAGCTGAGATAGACGCGCGTGTCGATGCCGAGGCGGTTCGGGAAGTTGCGCGTCGAGGTGGATACCGCCGTGCTGCCCTTCTTGATCTGTGCCTGGTTGCCCATGCACAGCGAGCAGCCGGGCATCTCCATGCGCGCGCCGGATTTGCCGAGCACCGAGTAGTAGCCTTCCTCGTTGAGGATCATCGCGTCCATCTTGGTCGGCGGGGCGATCCACAGACGGGTCGGGATGTCGCTCTTGCCGTCGAGCACCTTGCCGGCGGCGCGGAAGTGGCCGATGTTGGTCATGCACGAGCCGATGAAGACCTCGTCGATCTTGTCGCCCTGCACGTCGGACAGCAGCTTCACGTCGTCCGGGTCGTTCGGGCAGGCGAGGATCGGTTCCTTGACGTCGGCCAGGTCGATCTCGATGACGGCGGCGTACTCGGCGTCGGCATCGGGCGCCAGCAGCTGCGGATTGGCGAGCCAGTCCTCCATGCCCTTGATGCGGCGGGCGAGGGTGCGCTTGTCCTCGTAGCCCTCGGCGATCATCCACTTCATCAGCGTGATGTTCGACTTGAGGTACTCGATGATCGGTTCCTTGTTGAGGCGCACGGTGCAGCCGGCGGCGGAGCGTTCGGCCGAGGCGTCGGTCAGCTCGAAGGCCTGTTCCACCTTGAGGTCCGGCAGGCCCTCGATCTCGAGGATGCGACCGGAGAAGATGTTCTTCTTGCCCTTCTTCTCGACGGTCAGCAGGCCCTGCTTGATCGCGTAGTAGGGGATGGCGTTGACCAGGTCGCGCAGGGTTACGCCGGGCTGCAGCGTGCCCTTGAAACGCACCAGCACGGACTCGGGCATGTCGAGGGGCATGACGCCGGTGGCGGCGGCGAAAGCGACGAGGCCCGAGCCGGCGGGGAAGGAGATGCCGATGGGGAAGCGCGTGTGCGAATCGCCGCCGGTGCCGACGGTGTCGGGCAGCAGG
Source organism: Rhodocyclaceae bacterium (assembly GCA_034004665.1). Classification (GTDB taxonomy): domain Bacteria; phylum Pseudomonadota; class Gammaproteobacteria; order Burkholderiales; family Rhodocyclaceae; genus Sulfuricystis. The sequence goes on from JAVEWF010000078.1 coordinate 4,439, forward strand.
AAGCGGTTGAGCCAGCTGTGGATCACGCCGTCGCCGGGCTTGAGAGAGATGCCGCCGCGCGCGGTGATGAAGGAGGGCAGCGTGCGGTGGGTCTTGACGTCCACCAGCTTCGGGTAGGCGGCGGTGTGGCAGAAGGACTGCATCACGAGGTCGGCCGAGAAGCCGAGGCAGGCGAGGTCTTTCAGCTCGTCGCGCGTCATCGGGCCGGTGGTGTCCTGCGAGCCGACCGAGGTCATCTTCGGTTCGCAGTAGGTGCCCGGGCGGATGCCCCGCTGTTGTCCATTGAGCTCAGGGAGACCGCAGGCGCGGCCGACCATCTTCTGCGCCAGCGTGAAGCCCTTGCCGGTGTCGGCCGGATTCTGCGGCAGGCGGAACAGCGTGGAGACGGGCAGGCGGAGGAATTCGCGCGCCTTGGCGGTCAGGCCGCGGCCGATGATCAGGTTGATGCGGCCGCCGGCGCGCACTTCGTCGAGCAGCACTTCGGACTTGTAGGCGAAGGTGGAGACGACCTGGCCGTTCTTTTCGACCTTCTTCTCGTAGGGATGGATGTCGATGACGTCGCCCATGTTGAGCTGGCCGACATCGCATTCGATCGGGAAGGCACCGGCGTCTTCCTGGGTGTTGAAGAAGATCGGGGCGATCTTGCCGCCCAAACAAAAACCACCGAATCGCTTGTTGGGCACGAAGGGGATGTCCTCGCCGGTCCACCAGATCACGGAATTGGTGGCGGACTTGCGCGAGGAGCCGGTGCCGACCACGTCGCCGACATAGGCGACCGGGTGGCCCTTCTTCTTCAGCTCGTCGATCAGGCCGATCGGGCCGCGCTCGCCCGGCTTCTCGGGCACGATGCCCTCGCGTGGATTCTTGAGCATGGCGAGGCCGTGCAGCGGGATGTCGGGGCGGCTCCAGGCATCCGGGGCGGGGGAGAGGTCGTCGGTGTTGGTTTCGCCGGTCACCTTGAAGACGGTGACGGTGATCTTCTGCGGCACTTCGGGGCGCGAAGTGAACCACTCGGCATCGGCCCAGCTCTGCATCACGGCCTTGGCGTTCGCATTGCCGGCCTTGCACTTGTCGGCGACGTCATGGAAGGCGTCGAACATCAGCAGCGTGCCCTTGAGGCCCTGCGCGGCGACGGCGCCGACTTCGGCATCGTCGAGCAGGTCGATCAGCGGCTTGACGTTGTAGCCGCCGAGCATGGTACCGAGCAGTTCGGTGGCTTTGGCGCGGCTGATGAGCGGGCACGCCGTCTCGCCGGCACCGACTTTTGCGAGGAACTTCGCCTTCACCTCGGCGGCGTCATCCACGCCGGCCGGTACGCGATGGGTGATCAGGTCGACGAGGAAGTCTTCCTCGCCTTTGGGCGGGGCCTGCAGCAGTTCGACCAGTGCGACGGTCTGTTGCTTGGTCAGCGGCAGTGGCGGGATGCCGAGGGCGGCGCGCTCGGCGACGTGGGCACGATAGGCTTCCAGCATGTGGTTTTTCCTTTCTGTCGGGGATTGCGTTTGTTACTTGCAGTCGCCGAGGCGGCGACCCTGGATCGTGGAATGCATCTCACCCATGCCCTGATCGGGTGTCATGCGCATTTTCTGTTCGAAGGTGTAGGCGGTTCCGGACATCTTGCCCTTGACGGAGCCGGTCATCTGGCCGCCCTCCATCGTGCAGTTCATGTCATAGCTGATGTTGCCGCCGGAGGCCTTCATGTTGGTGATCTTGCAGGGGTTCTGCCCGTCGCCCTGATACTGCTTGCCTTCGGCGACGTCCTTGGCGGTGTAGCAGTGGGTAAACTTTCCGCCGGGCATCTGCATGCCCATCATCTTCATCGAGGTGCTGATTTCCCAGAGTCCCGGCTTCATTTCCTGTGCCTGGGCGAGCGGGGCGAACGAGGCCAGTGCGAATGCAGTGAACGTGGCGGCTGTGGCGAGCATGCGTGTCATGATGACTCTCCTTCAGGAAAAAAACGTTCGTGGGCGGCAGCCGGAAAGTCGGCGCCGGTGAGACGGGCCCGCTGCAGCAGTTCCCAGTAATAGCGGTAGGAAGCCCGGTCGTGCAGCCGTCCGTCGATCTGGATCGGACCCCAGTGGGCATCGGCTGCGGCGAGGAGGATGCCGGCCGCGGCATCGACTTCGGCGAAGTCGGGCCGCATCGCCGCGACGATCGGCTCGATCTGGTCCGGGTGGATGCTCCACATGCGCAGGAAACCGAACTCCTGTCGCGCGCGTCGCGCGTCGTCGGCGACGACCGACAGGTCGCGAAATTCGGTCGTGACGTTGTGCGACGGCACGATGCCGCAACCGAGCGCCGCGGCGGCGATCTCGCACTTGGCCCGCACGATCAGCGGGTGGGTGAATTGCCCCGGCGAACGCATCGCGCTGGCCGGAATCGCACCGTGGTGCGCGGAAACGAAATCCATCAATCCGAAATCGATCGACTCGACCTCGGGCAGGGCGGCGATCCGCCAGGCATCGTGCAGCGCACCCGGCGTCTCGATCAGGACGTGGATGGGGATCTCGTTCTCGATGCCGTTGCCGAGCCGCAGTTCGTCGAGGAATTCGATCTGTTCCTGCACGTCGGCGACGCTTTCCGCCTTGGGCAGGACCAGGTAGGCCAGCTGCTCGCCGGCCATCATCAGCAGGACGGCCAGTTCCTCGCGCCAGGCGGGATGACGTACGTCGTGGATGCGCGCACCGATGCGGCCGAAACGGTTCTCGGCATCGGCGATGATGCTGCCCAGAAGGGTGGCATGCGCCTGCTCCGCGCCTGCGGGGGCGCCGTCCTCGCAATCGGCCGTGATGTCGAAGACCGGTCCGAGCCGGTTCTGCAGTTCGATCGACTTGTGCAGCAGCTTTTCGGAACCGGCGTAATGCTCGCAGGCGGCGAGCGCGGGAAACGGCTTGCCGCCTGCATACAGCACTTCCGATGGGTGAAGTGCCGCATTCATCGCTGTCAGGCGAAGAGGTGCTTCACGCCATCTCGCTCTTCGGTCAGTTCCTTGAGCGTGAAGTCCATCTTCTCGCGCGAGAAGGCATCGATCTCGAGGCCCTTGACGATTTCCCACTTGCCGTCGGCGCAGGTGCAGGGCATGCCGTAGATCATGCCTTCGGGAATGCCGTAGGAGCCGTCGGAAACGACGCCCATGGTGACCCACTCGCCGTTGGTGCCGTTGTTCCAGTCGCGCATGTGGTCGATGGCGGCGTTGGCGGCCGAAGCGGCGGAAGAGAGGCCGCGTGCCTCGATGATGGCCGCGCCGCGCTTGCCGACTTTCGGAATGTATTCATTCTTGTACCAGGCATCGTCATTGACGAGGGCCGGTGCCGCTTTGCCGTTGATGGTGGCGAAGCGGATGTCCGGATACATCGTCGGCGAGTGGTTGCCCCAGACCACCATCTTCTGGATGTCGGTCACGCTAGCCTTGGTACGAGTGGCCAACTGGGAGATGGCGCGGTTGTGGTCGAGGCGCATCATCGAGGTGAAGGCCGACTGCGGCAGGCTCTTCGCGGTGTTCATGGTGATCAGCGCGTTGGTGTTGGCGGGGTTGCCGACGACGATCAGCTTGAGGTCGCGCGCGGCGACTTCGTCGATGGCCTTGCCCTGCTCGGTGAAGATCTTGGCGTTCTCGAGCAGCAGGTCCTTGCGCTCCATGCCCGGACCGCGCGGCTTGGCGCCGACCAGCAGGGCCTGTTGCGCATCCTTGAAGGCCACCTTCGGATCGGAAGTGCCGATCATGTCGGCCAGCAGCGGGAAGGCGCAGTCTTCCAGTTCCATCATGACGCCTTTGAGTGCGGCTTGTGCCTTGTCGATCGGCAGTTCGAGCATTTGCAGGATCACGGGTTGATCCTTGCCGAGCATCTCGCCGCTGGCGATGCGGAACAGGAGGGCGTATCCGATTTGTCCGGCGGCGCCGGTCACTGCGACTCGAACGGGGGCTTTGGCCATGCGAAGACTCCTTGCAAAAAGGGTAGCTGAAAATGAGGCCCGAGATTCGGGCTGTCTCGAAACCGGTAAGCGGACCCGATGATACGGGCCGGATAAAAACTGGCGCAGCAATCATAAGCCGCTTTGTTGCGCTGTGTCAATATCTATCTTATATCTTGTATAAGACATAAGATGGACTATGGACGTTTTAAAAAAATTATGGTTCAATTCGTTCCCATGATGCGTCAGACCTCTGCCGAATCCCCTACGTTCAGTCCCCTCTATCGCCAGATCAAGGGCCTCATCCTGCAGGCGCTCGACAATGGCGAGTGGCGGCCGGGCGAGGTGATTCCCAGCGAGAACGAGCTGGCGACCCGTTTCAGCGTCAGCCAGGGGACGGTCCGCAAGGCCATCGACGAGATGGCGGCCGAGAATCTGCTGGTGCGCCGGCAGGGCAAGGGGACCTTCGTTGCCACCCACAGCGATCCACGAGCCTTCTTCCGCTTTCTGCGTCTGGTGCCATTGTCCGGCGAAATCGGTCCGGCGAAAAGCACTCCCCTTGAATGCTGGCGTGCCAAGGCCGGTTCCGAGGCGGCGCGCGTCCTCGGCCTCAAGCTCGGTGCGCCGATCATCATCGTGCGGCGCCTGCTCGAGTTTTCCGACAAGCCGGTCGTCGTGGATGAAATCTATCTGCCCGGCGAGATTTTCGCCGGCCTGACGCTCGAGATCCTCAAGGAATCCCAAGTTTCACTCTACAGCCTGTTCGAGGCGAAATTCGGCGTACGCATGATCCGGGCCGAGGAGCGCCTGCGCGCCGTGGCGGCCGACCGGGCCAGCGCCGAACTGCTGCGCGTGGAGGAGGGGAGCCCGCTGCTGTCGGTCGAGCGAATCAGTTTCACCTACGGCGATCGTCCCGTCGAGTGGCGTCGCGGCCTTTATTCGACGACATCGCATTGCTATCTGAATGAACTGGGTTGAAAAAATGAGTGGCAACCGTGGAGAACAGACCTATGGCTGAATTGACCAAGAAACGTCCCAAGCATCTCAACCTCTTCCAGATAAAGCTGCCTATCGCCGGCTTTGCCTCGATCCTTCATCGCATCAGCGGCCTGGGCCTGTTCCTGATGCTGCCCGTGCTGATCTGGCTGCTCGACAGTTCGCTGCGCTCACCGGAAAGCTGGGAAGCGATGCGTGCGGTGATCGCTCATCCGCTCGTCAAGCTGGTGCTGATCGGCCTGCTGTGGGCCTTCCTTCACCATTTCTTCATGGGCATCCGCATCCTGCTGATCGACGTTCATGTCGGCGTCGCGAAAGCGCAGGCGCGCAACTCCGCCATCGCCGTACTGGCCGTCAGCCTTCTGCTTACCCTGATCCTCGGAGCGAAACTATGGTGAACCGCAAAATCGTCGGGGCCCATTACGGCCTCAAAGACTGGCTCGCCCAGCGCGTCACCGGCGTCGTGATGATCGTATACACGCTGGTGCTGGCTGTCGCCCTGCTGCAGGGCATGGGCAGCAGTTACGAAAGCTGGCGTGGCCTGATGGCCGCCGGACCGATGCGCTTCATGACATTCGTTTTCATCATCGGCCTGTGCTGGCATGCCTGGGTGGGGATTCGCGACATCTGGATGGATTACGTCCAGCCCGCCGGCATCAAGCTGACACTGCACGTGCTGACCCTGCTGGCCCTGATCGGCTATGCCGGCTGGGCGGCGCAGGTTATCTGGAGGATCTGAACGAAAATGAACAATAAGGTCACCGTCCGCAAATTCGATGCAGTGATCGTGGGCGCCGGCGGCGCCGGCCTGCGTGCTGCCATCCAGTTGTCCGAGGCCGGCCTCAAGACGGCCGTCCTGACCAAGGTCTTCCCCACCCGCTCGCATACGGTTGCGGCCCAAGGCGGCGTTGCCGCCTCGCTCGGCAATTCCGAGGAAGATCACTGGCACTGGCACATGTACGACACCGTCAAGGGTTCCGACTGGCTCGGCGACCAGGATGCGATCGAGTTCATGTGCCGCAAGGCCAACGAGTGCGTCATCGAACTCGAGCACTACGGCATGCCGTTCGATCGCCTCGACAACGGCCGCATCTACCAGCGTCCGTTCGGCGGCCACATGTCGAACTTCGGCGAGAAGCCGGTGCGCCGTTCCTGCGCTGCGGCCGACCGCACCGGCCACGCGATGCTGCACGCGATGTACCAGCGCAACGTCAAGGCCAACACGCAGTTCTTCGTCGAGTGGATGGCGCTCGACCTGATCCGCGATGCCGAGGGCGAAGTGCTGGGCGTGACCGCCATGGAAATGGAAA
>JAVEWF010000012.1:0-43359 GCA_034004665.1 Rhodocyclaceae bacterium
GAGCTCATTCCCGTCGGCTTGTCCAGCAGCAGCACGCCGTCAACCCGACGGCGCGGGGCACGACGCGGCTTATTCACCGTCGTTGTCGGTTGCGGCCGCGCGATCAGCCTCGATGACCTCGTCGATCAGGTGCGACAGGCGGCTGCCGCGCTCGACCGAGGCATCGAAGACGAAATGGAGTTCCGGAATATGGTGTATGTGCAAGCGACGGCCGAGTTCGCGACGCAGAAAACCGGCGGCATGGGCCAGCCCGCGCGCGATGTCCCTGCTCTGCTCCGCCTCGGCCAGCGAGGTATAGAACACCTTGGCATGGGCATAGTCAGGCGTGACCTCGACATCGGTGAGCGTGACCAGCGGCAGCAGGCGTGCGACCCGAGGATCCTTGACCTGTCGCAGCAGGTCGACGAGATCGCGGCGGATCTGCTCCGCCACGCGCTCGCCGCGCGAGAAACCCTGTGCCTGATGCCGTCCCGCCATCGCCGACTTTTAGAGTGTACGGGCGACTTCCTGGATCTCGAAGATTTCGAGCTGGTCGCCTTCCTGTATCTCGTTGAAATTCTTCAGCGACAGACCGCACTCGAAGCCTTCCTTGACCTCCTTGACGTCGTCCTTGAAGCGCTTGAGCGAATCGAGCTCGCCGGTGAAGATGACGACGTTGTCGCGCAGCAGACGCACCATCGAACCGCGCTTGACGAGACCGGAGAGCACCATGCAGCCGGCCACCGCGCCGACCTTCGGTACACGGAACACCTGGCGGATCTCGACCATGCCGAGCATGTTCTCGCGCTTCTCTGGTGTCAGCATGCCGGACATCGCCGCCTTCACCTCGTCCACGGCATCGTAGATGATGTTGTAGTAGCGAATGTCGACACCGAAGGTTTCGGCCGCCTTGCGAGCCCCGGCATCGGCACGCGTGTTGAAGCCGATGATGACAGCCTTCGAGGCCTGCGCGAGATTGACGTCCGACTCGGAAATACCGCCGACTGCCGCATGGATGACATTGACCTTGACCTCGTCGGTCGACAGCTTGGCGAGCGCATGGGCCAGCGCTTCCTGCGAGCCCTGCACGTCCGCCTTGATGATCAACGGCAGCGTCTTGACCTCGCCCTCGCCCATCTGATCGAACATGCTCTCGAGCTTGGCGGCCTGCTGCTTGGCCAGGCGCACGTCGCGGAACTTGCCCTGCCGGAACAGCGCGATCTCGCGCGCCTTCTTCTCGTCGGCCAGTGCCATCGCCTCGTCGCCGGCCGCCGGCACGTCGGACAGGCCCTGGATCTCGACCGGAATCGAGGGACCCGCTTCATCGACCGGACGACCGTTCTCGTCGAGCATGGCACGCACGCGGCCGTAAACCTGGCCGGCCAGCAGCACGTCGCCGCGCTTGAGCGTACCGGACTGCACCAGCACGGTCGCCACCGCACCGCGGCCCTTGTCGAGACGCGCCTCGATGACGAGGCCTTTCGCCAGGGAATCCTTCGGCGCCGTGAGTTCCAGCACTTCGGCCTGCAGCAGCACGTTCTCGAGCAGGTCGTCGATGCCCTGCCCTGTTTTCGCCGACACCGGTACGAAGGGCACGTCGCCGCCATACTCCTCGGGCACCACGCCTTCGGCAACCAGTTCCTGGCGCACGCGATCCGGATTGGCATCGGGCTTGTCGATCTTGTTCATCGCCACGACCAGCGGCACGTTCGCCGCCTTAGCATGGTGGATGGCCTCGCGCGTCTGCGGCATCACGCCGTCGTCGGCCGCGACCACCAGAATCACGATGTCGGTCGCCTTGGCGCCGCGCGCACGCATCGCGGTAAAGGCCGCGTGACCCGGGGTATCGAGGAACGTGACCATGCCGCGGGGCGTCTCGACATGATAAGCACCGATGTGCTGGGTGATGCCGCCGGCCTCGCCCGCCGCCACCTTGGCACGACGGATGTGGTCGAGCAGCGAAGTCTTGCCGTGGTCGACGTGGCCCATGACGGTCACCACGGGCGCGCGCGGCATGAGCTCGGCATCCTTGTGTTCGGCATGCGCCTCATCGAGGAAGGCATCCGGATCGTCGAGCTTGGCAGCGAACGCCTTGTGACCCAGTTCCTCGACGACGATCATCGCCGTTTCCTGATCGAGCTGCTGGTTGATCGTGACCATCATGCCCATCTTCATCAGGGTCTTGATGACTTCGGTGGCCTTGACGGACATCTTGTGAGCCAGGTCGGCCACGGAAATGGTCTCTGGAACATGCACCTCGCGGATGACCGCCTCGACCTGCTGGGGAGCGGAGCGCTCATGTCCCTGCTGCCGGCCATGACGCCCCCCCTGCTTCGGGCCACCGCGCCAGCCGGCGGTACCACCGCCGGCGTCGCCGCGCGTCTTGATGCCGCGGCGGCCGCGGTCGGCTTCGTTCTTCAGGCCGGGTGCCTTGCTCTCGGGTTTCTTCTCGCCCTTGCGCGGCTCCTCCCCCGGCTTGGCGGCCGGTTTGTGCAGGGTGCCGCTGACGCCGGCTTCCTGCTCGGCCGCAGCCTTCTTCGCCGCAGCCGCTTCCGTCTGCGCCTGAAGCTGTGCCAGACGCGCTTCGGCTTCGGCACGGGCCTTCGCCTCGCGCTCCTGTTTTTCCTTCAATTCCGCAGCCTGGATTGCCGCCAGTTCGGCCTGGCGCTTCGCCTCGGCCTCCCGCAGGGCCGTCTGTTCGGCATCGATGACGGGTACGGGGGCTGCAACCGGAGCAGCGGCCTCGGGAGCCGGAGCCGCCTCGACGGGCAACTCGGCATCACGCTTCACAAAGGTCCGTTTCTTGCGCACCTCGACCTGGATGGTCCGCGCCTTGCCGGAGGAGTCCGCCGACTTGATCTCCGTCGTTTGCTTGCGCGTCAGCGTGATCTTGGCCTTGGGCGCGGCTTCGCCGTGCGACTTGCGCAGGAAGTCGAGCAGGCGGGTCTTGTCCTGCTCGGTCAACTTGTCGGTACTGGCCTGCTTGACGACTCCGGCCTTGGCCAGCTGTTCTATCAATGCCGTCGGCGGCATTTTCAGCTCCGCGGCGAATTGGGCGACACTCATCTGGGCTGACATCACGCCTCCTTACTGCTGTTCATCGGCGAACCAGTGAGCGCGCGCGACAGTGATCAGGGCCTTGGCACGTTCTTCGTCGATATCGGTCATTTCCATCAGCTCATCCACTGCCAGATCGGCCAGGCTGTCGCGATCGCAGATCTCATGCTTGGCGAGCTTCGCGGCCAGCGGACGATCCATGCCTTCGAGGTTGAGCATGTCATCGGCAACTTTTTCGAGTTCCTCCTCGTCGACGATCGCCTCGGTGAGCAGGACATTGCGAGCGCGATCGCGCAACTCGTTGACCGTCGCCTCGTCGAAGGCATCGATCTCAAGCATTTCGGCGAGCGGCACGTAGGCGATTTCCTCGAGGGTGGAGAAACCTTCCTGCACGAGGATGTCGGCCACCTCCGCATCGACGTCGAGCTTTTCCATGAACAGGTCGCGGATGCTGGCGGTTTCGCGCTCCTGCTTCTCCTGTGACTCCTCGACCGTCATCAGGTTGATGGTCCAGCCGGTCAGTTCCGAAGCGAGACGTACGTTCTGGCCGCTGCGGCCGATCGCAATGGCCAGGTTGGCCTCGTCGACCACCACGTCCATGCTGTGCTTCTCTTCGTCGACGACGATGGAGTTGACTTCGGCCGGCGCCAGGGCGCCGATCACGAACTGGGCCGGATCGGCCGACCACAGCACGATATCGACGCGCTCGCCCGACAACTCGTTGGTTACGGCGGTAACACGCGAGCCGCGCATGCCGACGCAGGTGCCGATCGGGTCGACGCGCGGATCATTCGACTTGACGGCGATCTTGGCGCGCACGCCGGGATCGCGAGCGGCCGACTTTATCTCCAGCAGGCCGTCCTCGATCTCCGGCACTTCGAGCTCGAACAACTTCATGATGAACTGCGGTGCGGTGCGCGAGAGGATCAGCTGCGGACCGCGGGCATTGCGGTCGATCTTCATCAGCCAGGCGCGCACACGGTCGCCGGGACGCAGGTTTTCCTTCGGAATCATCTGGTCACGCGGGAGCAGGGCTTCGATCCGGCCAGCCTCGACGATGGCGCTACCGCGCTCCATGCGCTTGATGGTACCGGTCACCAGATGTTCCTTGCGCTCGAGGAAGTCGTTGAGCACCTGCTCGCGCTCGGCGTCGCGGATCTTCTGCAGGATGACCTGCTTGGCGGTCTGCGCACCGATGCGGCCGAAGTCGACCGCTTCGAGCTGCTCTTCGATGTAGTCGCCGATCTGCACGTCCGGGTCGTCCTCGCGCGCCTCGGACAGGCCGATATGCTGGGCGGGGATTTCGACCTCTTCATCATCCAGCACCAGCCAGCGGCGATAGGCCTCGTAGGCGCCGGTTTCGCGATCGATCTCGACGCGCACGTCGGCTTCGTCATGAATGCGCTTCTTCGTCGCCGACGCAAGCGCGAGTTCGAGGGCACCGAACACGATGTCCTTGTCGACGTTCTTTTCCCGTGCCAGGGCATCGACCAGCAGCAGCAACTCGCGGCTCATTCCATTCTCCCGTTCAAATATTTAAAACTTCGGCACCAGGCGTGCCTTCTCGATATTGTCGAAGGCGAATTCACGTTCCGCCTCACCTGTTTGAATCCGTACCTTCTCGCCGGCAAAACCGAGGATGCGCCCGGAAAAGTTCCGCTGCGGACCGGCAGTCGCACCACCGGCAGCGCTTTCCGGAATGCGCAACTTGAGCTGCACTTCCTGTCCGGCGAAACGCTCGTAATCGGCCAGCTTCTTCAAGGGCCTGTCCATGCCCGGCGAGGACACTTCGAGACGGTCGTAATCGATGTTCTCGACGGTAAACACTCGCGTCAGGTGATGACTGACGGCTGCACAGTCATCGACCGTGATGGCGCTGACTGCCGTATCGCCCCCGGCGACCGGCAGGCGGTCGATGAAGACGCGCAACAGACGTGCGCGCGGGCTCGCCTCGAAATCCACGAGTTCGTAGCCCAGCCCACCTACCGCCTGTTCGATCAATCCAGCCAGATCCGCCATAACCACCCGACGCCACAAATAAAAAATGGGCAAACTGCCCATTTTCTTTTCCGCGCAGCCCGCCCGACGGACGGCCCACGAGACTTATGAAGCGCGCGATTATACAAGTGCCTGCGGGGCAAAGCAATTTCTATCGTGGGATTGGTGTCCTTGCATGCCGACCGTGACCGCCTGGGTTATTGACCGCAGGCGGCCAGGTTGGCCTTGCGTACGGGATTACTCCCGCAAGGCCTTGATCAGGGCTTGCACTTCGGACGGTTCCAGTTCGCGACACTGGCCGCGCTTGAGGTTGGCGGGCAGCACGACGGGGCCGTAGCGCACGCGCATGAGACGGCTGACGGTGACGCCGACCGCCTCGAACATGCGGCGCACTTCGCGATTGCGTCCCTCTTCGAGGGTCACGTGGTACCAGTGGTTCGCGCCCTCGCCGCCGGCGACCTGCAGACGGATGAAGCGGGCCATGCCGTCTTCCAGCTCGATGCCGTCGGTGAGCCGCTTCAGCGCGGCCTCGTCGATCTCGCCGAGCACGCGCACCGCATATTCGCGGTCGATGCCGTAGCGCGGATGCATCAGGCGGTTCGCCAGCGCGCCGTCGGAGGTAAACAGCAGCAGCCCGCAGGAATTGAAGTCGAGCCGGCCGATGGCGATCCAGCGGCCGCCGCGCAGGCGCGGCAGGGCGTTGAAGACGCTCGGGCGGCCCTGTGGGTCGTCGCGCGAGACGATTTCGCCTTCGGGCTTGTGGTAGAGCAGCACGCGCGGGACGCGCGCCGCGAAGTGCAGGTTGACGAGCCGACCGCCGACCTTGACCTTGTCGGTCGCGACGATGCGCTGGCCGAGGTGGGCGACATCGCCATTCACCTGCACGCGGCCGGCGGCGATCCATTCCTCGATCTCGCGGCGTGCGCCGAGGCCGGCGTCGGCCAGCGCCTTTTGCAGCTTGATGCTCGGCAGCGCTTCGACTGCCGGCGCAACGCGACGCGGCGGCGGCGCCTCAGGCCGGGGCTTGCTCGGCGCCCGAAAAGGCGTCGGCTTGCGCCGGCTGTTCTTCAGCGGCTGCGAGGCTTCCGGTAACGACGACGGGCTCCGGCGCGGGGACGGATTCCTGGGTTTGGTTGGGTTGGGCATCGATCATCCGTTCGATCTCGGCCAGCGGCGGCAGCTCGGACAGGCTGCGCAGGCCGAGATCATCGAGAAACTTGCGTGTGGTGGCGTAAAGGGCGGGACGGCCCGGCGAATCGCGATGGCCGACGGTGTCCACCCAGCCGCGGCCTTCGAGGGTCTTGATGACGTTGGGGGAGACCGCGACGCCGCGGACATCCTCGATGTCGCCGCGCGTCACCGGCTGGCGGTAGGCGATGATCGCCAGGGTTTCCATGACGGCGCGCGAATAGCGCGGCGGTTTCTCGTTCTTGAGGCGATCCAGATAGATCTGATACTCGGGGCGCGTCTGGAATCGCCAGCCGGAGGACAACTGCACCAGTTCCACGCCGCGCTCGGCCCAGTCGCGCCGCAGGTCGTCGAGCAGGGTGCGCCAAGTGTCGTCGTCGAACGGATCGTCGAAGAGCTTGCGCAGCTCGGCCATGGGCAGCGGCTCGGCGGCGGCCAGCAGCGCGGTCTCGAGGACGCGCTTGTAGTCTTCAGGCTTGTAGAGTTGCAGCATCTCTGGATTTTACATAGATGGGCGCCAGCGCCTCGCTCTGGGTCAGCTCGACGAGACTTTCGCGCGCCAGCTCGAGGATGGCGAGGAAACTCACCACGAGGCCGGCGACGCCGATGCCGGTGTCGAAGAGATTCTCGAACACGACGTAGCCGCGCCCCTGCAGGTTGCGCAGGATGATGCCCATGTGCTCGCGCACCGACAGCTCCTCCCGCTGGATGCGGTGATGCTGGTGCATTTTTGCCTGCTTCATCAGCGCCAGCCAGACCACCTGCAGGTCATGCACGCTGACTTCCGGCTGGCGCTGCGCCACCTTGTCGGCGATCCACACGGAAGCCCACTCGTAGTCGCGATGCGCCTGCGGCAGGGCATCCAGCCTGGCCGCGGCGAGTTTCATGCGCTCGTACTCCATCAGGCGGCGCACCAGTTCGGCACGCGGGTCCTCCGGCTCGCCGCTGTCGGCCTTGGGCGGGCGCGGCAGCAGCATGCGCGACTTGATCTCCAGCAGCATGGCCGCCATCAGCAGGTAGTCGGCCGCCAGCTCGAGGTTGGTGCGGCGCATCGCCTCGACGTATTCGAGATATTGCGCCGTCAGCGGCGCCATCGGAATGTCGAGGATGCTGAGGTTGGCCTTGCGGATCAGGTAGAGCAGCAGGTCGAGCGGCCCCTCGAAGGCATCGAGGATGACTTCCAGCGCGTCCGGCGGAATGTAGAGATCGCGCGGCATCTCCGGGTAGGGCTCGCCGTAGAGCTTGGGGATGTGGGGCGCTTCCGCTGCCGTCCCGCCGGCGCCGACTTTTTCCTCGATGGCATCCATGGTCAGGGAACCGCTCATCATGAAACCGTATACGCGGCCGTGCCGACGGAGATCAGCTCGTCACGGTCGTTGAAAAGTTCCATGCGCGTCACCGCCACCTTGTTGCCGGTGCGCAGCGGATAGCCCTTCGCGACGAACCACTCGCCCAGTCCGGGACGCAGGTAATCGACACGCAGGTCGATGGTGCCGATGCGCGAAAACCGCTCCAGCACCTCTTCGACCGGCTTGCCCTTCAGCTTCTGTTGCACGCCGAGAAAGGCGACCAGCCCGCCGGTGACGTCGAGCACGGCAGAGATCACGCCGCCATGCAGCATGTTGCGCACGTAGTTGCCGACCAGATCGGGACGCATCCCGAAACGCAGCTCGGGCCGGTCGTGATGCAGCGACAGTACGTCGATGCCGAGGATGCGGTTGAACGGCATGCGTTCGACGAAGCTCTCGCGGATGATCGCGAGCAGCTTCGCCTCTTCGGCGTCCGGCGCGTCGACGGTCTTCTTCACGAGTAGTCCAGCCCGATCGCCTCGCGCACGTCGCGCATGGTTTCCTGCGCCAGTTTGCGGGCACGTTCGCAGCCATCGGCGATGATGTTCTTGACCAGCTGCGGGTCTTCCTCGTACATGCGCGCGCGCTCGTGCATCGGTTCCTGTTCCTTGAGCACGCCGTCGATGACCGGCTGCTTGCACTCGATGCAGCCGATGCCGGCGGAACGGCATCCTTCCCGTACCCAGGCCTTGACCTCGTCGCTCGAATAGATCTGGTGGAACTGCCAGACCGGGCACTTGTCGGGATCGCCCGCATCGGTGCGGCGCACGCGCGCCGGATCGGTCTGCATGGTGCGAATCTTCTTGCGGATCGACTCGGCGTCCTCCCGCAAGGCAATCGTGTTGCCGTAGGACTTCGACATCTTCTGGCCGTCGAGGCCGGGCATGCGCGAGGCCTCGGTGAGCAGCGCGCCCGGCTCGGCAAGGATCATCTTGCCGCCGCCCTCCAGATAGCCGAACAGCCGTTCGCGGTCGCCGTGCGACAGGCTCTGCGCCTCGTCGAGCACGGCATGGGCCTGTTCCAGCGCCGCGTCCTCGCCGGTTTCCTGATAGCGCTTGCGCAGTTCCTCGTAGAGCTTGCCGCGCTTGCCGCCAAGCTTCTTCACCGCTTCCTTCGCCTTTTCCTCGAAGCCCGGCTCGCGGCCGTAAAGGTGGTTGAAACGGCGCGCGATCTCGCGCGCGAACTCCAGATGGGGCACCTGGTCCTCGCCGACCGGCACCTTGTCGGCGCGGTAGATCAGGATGTCGGCGGCCTGCAGCAGCGGATAGCCGAGGAATCCGTAGGTCGTCAGGTCCTTGTGCGTCAGCTTTTCCTGCTGGTCCTTGTAGGTCGGCACGCGTTCCAGCCAGCCCAGCGGCGTCATCATCGACAGCAGCAGGTGCAGTTCGGCGTGTTCGGGCACGCGCGACTGGATGAAGATGGTGGCCTGCGCCGGATCGACGCCGGCCGCGAGCCAGTCGACCACCATGTCCCAGCTGTTCTGCGTGATCGTGCCCGGCTCGTCGTAGGACGTCGTCAGCGCGTGCCAGTCGGCGACGAAGAACAGGCAGGGGTACTCGTGCTGCAGCTTGATCCAGTTGGCCAGCACACCGTGGTAGTGACCGAGATGGAGGCGGCCCGTGGGGCGCATGCCGGAGAGGACTCTTTCGACGAACATGGTAGATAAATGAGTCAGAATGCGAACAGGGTTTTGATGAAGAAAAGGAAGCTGCGCAGCAGTGGGGTGAGGATCAGATCCAGCCCGCCGAGAAACAGCAGGGCCAGGATGATGGCGAAGCCGAAGCGCTCGACCTGCGCGAATTTGACGGCCTGCCGATAAGGCAGCAGGCTCACCGCGATGCGGCCGCCGTCGAGCGGCGGAATCGGCAGCAGATTCAGCAGCATCAGCACGGCATTCACGTTGATGCCGGCCCGCGCCATCTCGGCCAGCGGCAGACTATACGCATTTTCCGGCATCAGCACCGCCAGCTTCAGCAGGGCGGCCCAGCCGAAAGCCATCGCCAGATTCGCCCCCGGTCCGGCGGCAGCCACCCAGAGCATGTCCTGCTTGGGCTTGCGCAGGCGACTGAAATCGACAGGGACGGGTTTGGCCCAGCCGAACATGAACGCCCCCTTGCTGACGAAGAGCAGCAGTGCCGGCACCAGCAGCGTGCCGAACGGGTCGATGTGCTTCGCCGGATTGAGGGTGATGCGCCCCAGTTGCCAGGCGGTCGGATCGCCGAAGTGGCGCGCGACATAGCCGTGGGCCGCCTCGTGCAGCGTAATGGCGAAGAGCACCGGAATGGCGTAGATCGCCAGCGTCTGGATGAGATTTTCCATGAGGGCGATTGATTTTACAGGCCGAACAGCTCGAGCGGCCCGCCACCGGCGCGCACCAGTTCGACGCCGCCGCCGACCAGATTGAGCACCGTGGTCATGCCACAGCCGCAATAGCCGGCGTCGATGACGAGGTCGATCTGCTTGTCGAGCCGCTCCCGGATCTCGTCGGCATCGCACAACGGCTCGTCCTCGCCGGGCAGGATCAGCGTCGAGCTCAGGATCGGTTCGTTCAGCTCGGCCAGCAAAGCGAGTACGACGGGATGATCAGGCACGCGCAGGCCGATCGTCTTGCGTTTCGGATGCAGCACGCGGCGCGGCAACTCCTTGGTGCCTTCGAGAATGAAGGTATAGCTGCCCGGCGTCGCCGCCTTGAGCAGGCGGTACTGGGCATTGTCGACGCGCGCGTAGGTGGCGATCTCGGACAGGTCGCGGCACATGAGCGTGAAATGATGGCGCTCGTCGACACCGCGGATGCGGCGGATGCGCTCCAGCAGCCCCGCGTCGCCGACATGGCCGCCGAGCGCATAAGCGGAATCGGTCGGGAACGCCGCCAGCCCGCCCTTGCGCATAATCTCCGCCGCCTGCGCGACGAGACGCGGTTGCGGATCGTGCGGATGAAGTTCGAAAAACTGCGCCATCACCAATCCGCCCACACGGGTTTCAGGTCGGGCGGCAGCTGCGCCATGCGGCCCAGATCGGTCCAGCTTTCGCCCGGCCCATGGAAATCCGAGGCGCGCGAAGCGAGAAAGCCGAATTCGCGGGCGATGCCGGCGAATTCGCGCACCTCGTCCGCACCATGCGAGCCGGACACGACCTCGATGCCCGCGCCGCCGAGATCCTTGAAGGCCGCATAGAGCTGGCGCCGCTCGGCGCCGGTAAGCCGGTAACGGCCCGGATGGGCGATCACCGCCGTCCCGCCGGCGCCGACTATCCAGCCGATCGCCTCGTGGAGCTCGGCCCAGGGGTGGCTGACATAGCCCGGCTTGTCCTTCGCCAGCCAGTGATCGAAGACCGTCTTGACGTCCGGCGCGAAACCGCGCTCGACGATGTAGCGCGCGAAATGCGAGCGCGAGATCAGCGCAGGATTGCCGGCATACTTGAGCGCCCCCTCGTAGGCGCCGTCGATGCCGACCTTGGCAAGCTCCGCAGCCATGCGGCCGGCGCGCGCATCGCGACCGCCGCGCACGCGGGCGAGACCGGCGACGAGATCGGGATGGCAATGGTCGAAATTCAGCCCGACGATATGCACGGTCTGGTCGTCGCCCCACGATACCGATATCTCGGTACCCGTCACCAGCCGCAGGCCGGACGCCACCGCCGCGGCCATGGCCTCGTCCAGTCCGCCGATCTCGTCGTGATCCGTCAGGGCCAGCAGGTCGACGCCATTGCCAGCGGCGCGGGCAACGATGTCGGCCGGGGCCAGCAGGCCGTCGGAGACGGTGGAATGGCAGTGCAAGTCGGCGTTCGCAGGGTTCATGGCAGCTTGTTCAATTCGCGCAGGTAGGCGGCGAAATCCTGTCCCACCTCGGCATGGCGCAAGGCGTACTCGACCGTCGCCTGCAGGTAACCGAGCTTGGAGCCGCAATCGTAGCGCACGCCTTCGTAACGATAGCCGAGCACCTGCTGTTCGGCGAGCAGCGCGGAGATGGCATCGGTCAGCTGGATCTCGCCGCCGGCACCGGGCTTCACGTTCTCGAGATGGTGGAAGATGCGCGAGGTCAGCACATAGCGGCCGACCACCGCAAGCGTCGACGGCGCCACGTCCGGTTGCGGCTTTTCGACGATCGCGCCCACGCGCTCGACGCGTTCGGCAAGCGGCTTCGCATCGACGATGCCGTAGCTGGCGGTGTCCTCGCGCGGCACGTCCTGGACGCCGAGCACCGAACAGCGGTAGTAGTCGTAGGCATCGACCATCTGCTTCATCACCGGTACATCGCCGTCGAGCAGGTCGTCGGCGAGCAGTACGGCGAAAGGTTCGTCGCCGACCACCGGCTTGGCGCACAGCACCGCATGGCCGAGACCGAGCGCCTCGGCCTGGCGGATGTAGATGCAGTTGATGTTCTTCGGCAGCAGGCCACGCACGAATTCGAGCATCTTCGTCTTGCCGCGCAGTTCGAGTTCGCTTTCCAGCTCGTAGGCCTTGTCGAAATGATCCTCGATGGCCCGTTTGGAACGGCCGGTGACGAAGATCATATCGGTGATGCCGGCCGCGACGGCCTCTTCCACCGCATACTGGATCAGCGGCTTGTCGACGATCGGCAGCATTTCTTTCGGGCTCGCCTTGGTGGCAGGCAGGAAACGGGTACCCATGCCGGCGACGGGAAAGACCGCCTTGGTGACTTTATTCATTTTCAATCAACTCCCTGAATTGCGCCTCGTCCAGAATGGTAACGCCCAATGCCTGTGCCTTCGTCAATTTGCTGCCCGCCTCGGCCCCGGCGACGACGTAGTCGGTCTTCTTCGACACCGAGCCGGCAACCTTGCCGCCGCGTGACTCGATCCGTTCCTTCGCTACCTCGCGCGACAGCGTCGGCAGCGTCCCGGTGAGCACGAAAGTCCTGCCGGCGAACGGCAGGTCGGCAGCCAGCCCTTCCGTCTCTGCCGGTGCCACCCCGGCCTTGAGGAGGTCGTCGATGACGCCGAGATTGTGCGGTTCGGCGAAAAAGCGGCGGATCGAGGCGGCCACGACCGGCCCGATGTCGGGCACCTGTTCCAGCGCCGCCGCATCCGCCGCCATGAGCGCGGACAGCGTGCCGAAATGGCGCGCGAGGTCTTTCGCGGTCGCCTCGCCGACAGTGCGGATGCCCAGCGCGAAAACGAAGCGCGCCAGCGTCGTGTGCCGGCTTTTCTCGATGGCGGCGACGATATTGGCGGCCGACTTTTCGGCCATGCGTTCGAGCCGCGCCAGCGTGCCGACGCTCAGCCTGTAAAGATCGGCCGGTGTCTTGACGGCGCCGCTCTCGACGAGCTGGTCGACGAGTTTTTCGCCCAGTCCCTCGATGTCCATGGCGCGGCGCGAGGCGAAGTGCCAGAGCGCCTGCTTGCGCTGCGCCGGACAGAACAACCCGCCGCTGCAGCGTGCGATCGCCTCGTCCTCCGGTTTTTCGACGGCCGAGCCGCACACCGGGCATTTTTTCGGCATGACGAACTCGGGTGCGAGGATCGGGCGCTTCTCGATCACCACGGCAACGACCTCGGGGATCACGTCGCCGGCCCGGCGCACGATCACGGTATCGCCGCTGCGCACGTCCTTGCGGCGCACTTCGTCCTCGTTGTGCAGCGTCGCGTTGGTCACCGTCACGCCGCCGACGAACACCGGCGCGAGGCGCGCGACCGGCGTGATCGCGCCGGTGCGGCCGACCTGCACCTCGATCGCCTCGACGGTCGTCAACGCCTCCTCGGCGGGAAACTTGTGGGCGATGGCGAAGCGCGGCGCACGCGAGACATGGCCGAGCTTCTCCTGGTCGGCGATGCGGTTGACCTTGTAGACGACGCCGTCGATGTCGTAGCGCAGTCCGCGCCGCTGGGCCCCGATCTTCTCGTAGTAGCCGAGCAGGCCGGCGGCGCCCTGTACCACGGCGCGCTCGACCGCGAGCGGGAAGCCCCAGGCGGCCAGCCGTTCCATCATCGAACTGTGAAAAGTCGGTGCTGGAGAAACGGCGCCCACATCCGCGACCCCATAAGCGAAAAAGCGCAACGGCCGGGTGGCGGTGATCTTCGGATCGAGCTGACGCAGGCTGCCGGCCGCGGCATTGCGTGGATTGGCGAACACTTTCTCGCCGGCGGCGCGCTGGCGCTCGTTGAGCCTCTCGAAATCGGCGCGCAGCATCAGCACCTCGCCGCGCACCTCCAGCCTGTCCGGAATTCCGCTCCCTTTCAGGCGCAAGGGGATGTTGCGCACGGTGCGGAGGTTCTGGGTGACGTCCTCGCCGGTAAAGCCGTCGCCGCGCGTCGCCCCCTGCACGAAAAGCCCCTTCTCGTAGCGCAAGCTGATCGCGAGGCCGTCGAACTTCGGCTCGCAGGCGTAATCGACGCTCTCGATACCGAGGCCCTCGCGGCAGCGGCGGTCGAAGGCCGTGGCCTCTTCCGCGCTGAAGGCGTTGTTGAGCGACAGCATCGGCACCGCATGCGCGACCTGGCCGAACTCCGGCAACGGCGCGCCACCGACACGCCGGGTCGGCGAATCCGGTGTCACGAGATCCGGATTCGCGGCCTCGATGTCCTGCAACTCGCGGAACAGCCGGTCGTATTCCGCATCCGGAATCGTCGGCGCATCCAGCACGTAATAGGCATGGTTGTGGTGCTCGAGCTCGGCGCGCAGGAAGGCCGCCCGGCCGGCCGGATCGGATGCGGAACCGCTGGACATCAGGAAAACAGTCGCAAGGCGCGCACGCTGCCGGCCGGGATGGCCATGCGCGCCATCTTCGCCTGCAATTCGTCGATGCGGCCGCGGATGGCATCGAGCGTCGCATCCGCCAGCGGCTGGCCGTGCGCATCGGCCAGCTGCCCGCCGAGGGCCTCGGCGCACTGGCGCGCCAGGCCGACCATGCGCGTGAATGCGGCCGCCCCCTCCTCGACCCGCGGCACGTCGAGGCTGAAGGTCAGGCCGGTCAGCGCGAGGGCATCGATGCGGCTGGCGCAGTCACCCAGCGTGGTCTGGCAGGTCAGCGAGAAGGCCTCGTTGCCGCCGCCATCGACTGCGACGAGCCGTTCGCCTTCGCGCTGCAGCGCGGCCGTGGCGATGACCGGGGCGAGCCGTGCGCCGACCATGTCGCCGATGCTGCCCGACCGCGGCACCACGTGCAGGGAAAGCTGCAGGTCGACCGCCGCGCAGAAGGCATCGAGCTCGGCGGCACGGGCCTGCACCTCCGCCGCGTCGGGCAGGTCGGCCAGACCGGAAAAGCGGCGGGCAAGCCGATGGATGCCGGCAATGAAAGCGGACAATACGGCCGGACTGACGGCACCCCGGCGATCGGTCAGCTGCAGCGCCACCGCCAGCTGGGCGACAGTCCCGGAATCCTGTGCATGCAGCACGCGCCAGCGGCCGGATTTTTCATCGAGGCCGAGCCATTGCAGTGGCTTGTCGATCTGACCGCTCCAGTCGGCCTGTTCGGCCCACAGCCCGGCCACCGGCTGGGCATCGACGAATTCGATGCGGACCAGGCAGTCGGCTCGGCCGTCGGCCCACTCGCTCGGCAGTTCCGTCGATTG
This sequence comes from Rhodocyclaceae bacterium, assembly GCA_034004665.1. Classification (GTDB taxonomy): domain Bacteria; phylum Pseudomonadota; class Gammaproteobacteria; order Burkholderiales; family Rhodocyclaceae; genus Sulfuricystis. The sequence goes on from JAVEWF010000012.1 coordinate 15,102, forward strand.
ATGAAATTCTGGAACGTGGGACGGCGGCGTGCCGGAGCTTTCCTCCGTAGCGACGGGAGGAGCCACCGGAACATCGAGCGTCGGCTCCCGCGGGACGGCGACCGCCATGCCGGCGGCATCGGGAACGCCATCGTCCTCCGTTCGACCGGCCATCAGGACATCGGACGTGCCGGGCGGCAGCACTTTCTCGGCCTGGCTGCGGTACTTGCGCTCCTGCCAGAAGTTGTAGGCCCACACGGCGGCCACGAGGAATACGCCGAAGCCGATCAGGGCCAGCTGCAAATCGTTCATCGCCTGCCTCCCCCTTCTGCCGGCACGCTACGCGGCCTCCTTGTCGGTCATGCGCAGCGCCTCCTCGATATCGACCTCGACCACGCGCGACACGCCCTGTTCCTGCATGGTGACACCGATCAGCTGCTGTGACATCTCCATGGTGATCTTGCTGTGCGTGATGAAGACGAACTGCGTCTGCCGCGACATGCGCTTGACCATCTCGCAATAACGGATGGTGTTGGAATCGTCGAGCGGCGCATCCACCTCGTCGAGCATGCAGAACGGCGCCGGGTTGAGCTGGAACATCGCGAAGACGAGCGCGATGGCCGTCAGCGCCTTTTCGCCGCCCGACAGCAGGTGGATCGTCGAATTGCGCTTGCCCGGCGGCTGCGCCATGATCTGGATGCCCGCGTCGAGGATCTCGTCGCCGGTAAGAATCAGTTTTGCCTCGCCACCGCCGAACAGCTCCGGGAACAGCGTGCCGAAGCTCGCGTTGACCTTGTCGTAGGTTTCCTGCAGTTGCTCGCGCGTCTCGCGGTCGATGCGGCGGATCGCGTCCTCCAGCGTGTTGATCGCGGTAGACAGGTCCATCGACTGCTCGTCGAGGAAGCCCTTGCGTTCCTGTGCGGTCGCCAGCTCCTCCAGTGCCGCGAGGTTGACCGGACCGAGCGCCTCGATCTCGTTCGACAGGCGCGTGATCTCGCCCTGCAAGGTGCCGTCGCGCAGCCCCGGCGTCAGCTCGGCGGCCAGCGCGGCCTCGTCCTCGGGGCTGACGACATGCGCCTCGGTCAGGCGCTCCTGGAACTGCTCGACGTTGAGATGCGCGGCCTGTTCCTTGAGCTTGAGGTCGTTGATCCGGTCGCGCGCCGGAGAAAGTCCCTGCTCCAGCTTCAGCCGCTCCTCGTCGGCACCGCGCAGCTGGGATGCCGCCGCTTCCAGCGCATCGCGCCGTCCCGCCAGCGCCGACTCCTGCGTGCCGCGCACGGCCAGCGCCGACTGCAGCTGCTCCTGGATCACCGCATCGCTGATCGCGGCGAGATCCTGTTGCGCCGCCGCCCGGTCCTCGGCCACCTGGGCGAGCTGGGTCTTCGCCGTCTCGGCGGCGCGCGCGTTGTCGGCGAGCTTGGAATGGCACTCCTTCTCGGAATAGCCCGCGTCCTGCGCCTCGCGCGCGAGCTGGTGTTCGAGGGCGCGCGCCTCGCGCAGCGCCGTGTCGCGGGCACGCTGCAATTCCAGCGCGGCGTCCATGCGGCCGCGCGCGGCATCGAGCGCCTCGCGGCTGCGCGCGATTTCTTCCTCGGCACGCGCGAGCGCGATGCGCTCCTCCTCCTCGACGCGGGCGATCTCCTCGAGGTCGCGCGCCATCTGGCCGGCGCGTTCGTCGTAGCGGGCCTGCGCCTCGCGCAGCTTGAGCGCGGCCACCTGCGCTGCGTGCAGGCGCTGCTGCGCCTCCTGTGCGGCGCGGCGCGTCTCGGCCAGCTGCCGGGAACCCTCGGCGACGGCGGTCTCGGCCCCGGCCTGCGCTTCGCGCGCCTGCGCCTCGACTTCCTCGAAGGCCATGATCTGCGTCGCCAGCTCGTCGATCTCGCGCTGGCGCTCGATCACGCCGTGGGTCTTGGCGTCGGGCGCGTAGAGCGTCAGACCGTGCGGCGTGGCCAGGTGGCCGGCGCGACTGACGCACCCGCCTGCGGCGCTTGTCAGGGCGCTGTCGTCCTCGACGACGCGCACCTCGCCCAGCCATTCGTCCAGCACAGGCGTCCAGCGCGCATCGGCGCACTTGACCTTGCCGCGCAGGCTGTCGGCGGCAGAAGTCAATCCTCCCTCGCTCAGCCGGGCCAGCGCAACGGTAGCCGGCGGCGGCGAGGCCAGCGCCAGCGTCAGTTGTTCGGCATCGGCCGGCAGCGCCATCAGGCGTTCGCGCAGCACCGCCTCGATCGCCGTTTCCCAGCCCGGTTCGACCTGCAGCGCCTGCCAGAGCGGCGCGGCGTCCTTCAGTCCGAGGTCGGACAGCCAGCCCGACAGGTCGCCGCCCTGCCCGACCCGGCTTTGCAGCTGGGCCAGCGCATCGTGGCGCGCCTTCGCCGACGTGACGCTGCGATGCGCCGTCTGCAGCGATTCGCGCGCCGTGCGCAGGGCCGCCTCCAGCTCCGGCTGGCGGGCCTGGAGTGCGGCGAGGCGGTCGTCCGCCTGTTCGAGGGTGGCCTCGGCCATCGCCTCGGCCTCCTGCGCGCCGGCCAGTTCGGCAGGATCGGGGGCGACGAGGTTGCCGCGCTCGGCATCGATGCGGCCACGGCGCTGGGTGAGGTTGTCGAGCGCGCGCACCGCGTGGCCGCGGTCGGCCTCGGCCAGCCGCAGGGCCTGCTCGGCGGCGTTCAGCGCGCGCCGCGCCTCCGTCGCCTGCGCTTCGGCTTCCTTGACGGCGTCCTCGGCCTCGGGCAGCCGCGCGGCGGCTTCCTCGTGGCGGGCGGCGGCCGTCAGGGCGCGCTCGCGCGAGTTTTCCAGCAGCGAGGTCCAGCGGAACTCCTCCTCCTCGACGCGGCGCATCTCGGCCGACCAGTGCTGATCCTGTGCGTCGAGCTGGGCGAGGCGATTCTCCAGCCGCTGGCGCGCGTCGCGCAGGTGCCCGATCTCGGATTCGAGACGCTTCACCTCGGAATTGGCCGAATACATCTCGGCCTGCGCCGCATGCAGCGCGTCGGAAGCGGCGAAATGCGCCTCGCGCAGCTGCTCGACGCGCGCTTCCACTTCGCGCAGGGCGGCCGTCTCGGCCTCGACGCGGTTGATCTGCTCGGCCACCAAACGCTCGAGCTTGACGGCCTCGGCCTGTGCGTCGTTGCGCTTCTTGAGCCACAGCAGGCTCTGGCGGCGGTTCAGCTGTTCGTTGAGCGCGCGGTACTGGCGCGCCACCTCGGCCTGCGCCTCGAGCCGGCCGACCTGGCTGTCCAGTTCGCCGCGGATGTCGTCGACACGCGCGAGGTTCTCCTTGGCATCTTCCAGCCGGCCCTCGGTCTCCTTGCGGCGTTCCTTGTACTTGGTGACCCCAGCCGCCTCCTCGAGGAAAAAGCGCAGCTCGTCGGGCTTGGCCTCGACGATGCGCGAGATCATGCCCTGGCCGATGATCGCGTAGGCGCGCGGGCCGAGGCCGGTGCCGAGGAACAGGTCGATCACGTCGCGGCGGCGCACGTGCAGGTTGTTGATGTAGTAGCTCGAATTGCCCTCGCGGTCGAGGATGCGCTTGACCGTGATCTCGGCATATTGCGACCACTGGCCGGCGGCGCGTCCCTGCGCGTTGTCGAAGAACAGCTCGACGCTGGCGCGGCCGACCTCCTTGCGGTTGCCCGAGCCCTTGAAGATCACGTCCTGGATCGACTCGCCGCGCAGTTCCGAGGCCTTCGATTCGCCCAGCACCCAGCGCACCGCATCGATGATGTTCGACTTGCCGCAGCCGTTCGGTCCCACCACGCCGGCGAGCTGGCTGGGGAACAGGACGGTGGTCGGCTCCACGAAGGACTTGAAGCCGGCGATCTTGAGCTTGGTCAGGCGCACGGGGATGGAATGTGTCTGGGATGGGGCGGCTGATTATAAACGGTGGGGATTTTGAAAAAGTCGGCGCCGGCGGGACGGCATAATAATGGCATGTCACCCGCTTCCGCCTTCCTCCTCGGCGTGCGCGCCCTGCTGCCGATGCTGCTGGGCGTCGCGCCCTTCGGGGTCATCTACGGCGTGGTGGCGCTGCAAAGCGGCATCCCGCCCCTCGCGGCCTTCCTGATGTCCTCGCTGGTCTTCGCCGGCTCGGCACAATTCCTTCTGGCTCAACTGGTTGGCGCGGGCGCTCCCGCATTGCTCTCGGTGGGTGCCGTCGGACTCATCAACCTGCGCCACGCCCTTTACAGCGCCTCGGTCGCCCCGATCCTGCACGCCCTGCCGCGCCGCTGGAAGCTGCTGCTGGCCTACCTGCTGACCGACGAAGCCTATGCTGCGGCGATTCCGCATTTGCTTGAGCACCCACGGTCGCCGGTCGCGCACTGGGTCCTGTTCGGCGCCGGTTTCGCCCTCTGGGCCGGCTGGCAGCTCGCCACGCTGGCCGGGGTGCTGATCGGTGCACAGTTGCCGCCCGACCTCGGCCTCGATTTCGCCCTGCCGCTGACCTTCATCGCCATCGTCGTGCCGCTGATCGACAACCGGGCGCGGCTGGCGGCGGCGCTGGTCGCCGGCGCGGTGGCCGTCCTGCTGGCCGGGCTGCCCTGGAAGACCGGCTTGTTCGCGGCGGCGCTCGCCGGTCTCGCGGCCGGCGCCTTTATCGGGGAGCGGCAATGAACTGGCTTCCCCTGTGGCTGGCTTGCGGACTCGTCACCTTCGCGATCCGCTATTCCTTCATCGCCCTCGAAGGCCATTACCGTCCGCCGGCCTGGTTCGTGCGCTGGCTGCCCTTCGTGCCGATCGCGGCGCTGACCGCGCTGACCCTGCCGGAACTGCTGCTGGTGGCAGGGAAACTGCAGGTCGGCACGGACAATCACCGCCTCTGGGCCGGCCTCGTCGCGATCGTCGTCGCCGCCCGCTGGAAAAACACCCTGCTGACCATCGCCAGCGGCTTCGCGGCCCTCGCGCTGCTGCGCTGGCTCGGCTGACCGCGGCAGTTCCAATGCGATAATGCCGCTTCGGCGCCGGCGCCGCATAACTATAACGAGACCGACATGAAACGCATCGATGATCTGCTGATCTGGGCCGCCCTCGCGACGGGCGGCGGGTTCTGGCTGGTGAGCGCCTTCTTCACTCCGCTCTCGCCGCACCTGCTGATCCTGCCGCTCCTCCTGACGCTGGGCGCCATCATTTACGAACGGCGTTCGCATGCCGCCAGCAAGGCCCGCCAGGAACGCTACGCGGCCGAATTGACCCAGGTGATGGCGGAGTACAGCACCCTCTCGACCATCGCGATGGAGCATGCCGAACGCCAGTTCACCGCGCTGGAAAACGAAATGGAGGATGCGCGCCGCATCATCCGGGAGTCGGTATCGAAGCTGTCGGGCAGCCTGACGGGCCTCGAGGCCCAGTCCACCGACCAGCGCCAGGTGCTCAAGTCGCTGATCGACGAGATGCTCGAGATGACCGGCTCCGAGGAGGGCAAGGCCTACGAGCAGGTCAGCCTGCAGCGCTTCTTCGACGAGACCAACCACCTGATCGCCGAGTTCTCGGCCAAGATGAACGAACTGAAATCGGTCAGCGAAGGCATTGCCACCAGTTTCGAGGACATGCGCGGCCAGGTCGGCCGCATCACGACCACCCTCGACGACGTCAGCGACATCACCAAGCAGACCGACCTGCTCGCCCTCAATGCCGCCATTGAGGCCGCCCGCGCCGGCGAGGCCGGGCGCGGCTTCGCCGTCGTCGCCGACGAAGTGCGCAAGCTCGCGGCCCGGACCGGTGGTTTCAACAGCGAGATCCGTCAGGCGCTGACGGGCATGCTCGATTCGCTGGAGGCGGTCGGCGTGCGTGTCGCCCAGGCCACCCGGACGGACATGAGCGTCGCCGAAAAATCGAAGGAAACCCTGCAGGACCTCGGCAGCGAAATGCTGGACCTGACCGAGAAGGCGCGCGCCCATTCGCACCACATCACCGAAGTGACGGAGCAAATGCACCGCCTGACGCAGGAGGGCGTGCTGGCCATGCAGTTCGAGGACATCGTCTCGCAGATGATGGAACGCATCAACCAGAAGACCCTGAACGTCAGCGAATACCTCCACGCCTTCCTGGGCCTGCATCAGGACCGCGACGAGACCGACGGCCTGCAGCGCTTCCGCAAGCGGTCGCAGCAACTGGTCGCGCTGATGGCCGCATCCCAGACCAAGCTCGACAGCATCCAGTCGCCGCGCAGCACCGGCCGCGTCGCCGCCGAAGACGCGATCGAACTGTTCTGACCGGCGCAGAAAAGTCGGCGCCGGCGGGACGGCACCGGAATTAGTAGCTTTCCGGATTGTGGTTCTCGCCGTGGCAGCTGAGATAGCAGCGTCCCCGGAAAGTCCCCGTCGATTCGAACCTGAGCTGGCCGGTTGAGCTCGGCCGGCTGATCGTCGTATCGAGGTTGATCAGCTTGCTGTTGTTGATGGCATTGCCCTGCGCAGACGAAATGCCGTGCGGATCGTGGCAGGCATTGCAGGGCGTTCGCTCGTCGACGATGTGCTTCTTGTGCTCCTTGAAGCTGCGATCGCCGAGGATGCTGGTACGGCTGTGGCACTTGTAGCAGAGGGCATAGTTCGCCGCGCTTTCCGGCGTGTTGTCGGCGGTCCGGTACTGGCGTTCCAGCAGCGACGGATAGATGGATCCGTGCGGCCCCTTCGGCCCGGTACCGCCGGCCCCCGGGCCGGCATTGTTGTTGTGGCAATCGGTGCACTTCACGATGCTGCCTGTCGTCCAGGGTGGCAGCAGGCTGGGCACATTGGGATTGCGCCCCGGTCCCGCCACCCCGTGGTGGGACGGATTGCCGGGATCGAACTCGAGGCGCTTGTTGTTCTGTGCGATCTGGCGCGTGGTGCGTGGCGCCGGCATGTTGGGACTGTCGGCATGGCAGCGCAGGCATATCTGGTATTCCTCCGTCGCCGTCCCGACACCGGTACCGGTCATCGCGACACCCCGTACCCCCGCCAGCGATCCCGGCAGCGGCCCGGTGCCGGCGTTGGCGGCGTGGGGGTTGTGGCAGTCGCTGCATTCCACATGGCGCGACTGGATCGTGGCCGGCTCCGCCGGGTCGTGCACCCCGGTCGTCCCGCCCACCGGGTGAATCGACGGTTTGCCGACGATTTCCGCCTGGATGTTGTGGCGGGCGACATTGCCGTTATGGCAGGTCAGGCAGTTGTTTTCCTCCGCGGCTGCGTTGAGCAGCCACTTCCTGCCGCCGGCCGAATGCGGCCGGTGGCAGCTGGCGCAGGCATTGGCGGCGACCGTCCCGCCATCGGCATGCGGCCACGGATCGGTGCCGGCACCGTTCCATGTCGCGGAGGAAAGGCGGTGGCTGCCGAGATTCCAGCCATTCTTGTTGTGGCAGCTGAGACACAGGGCACCCCCCTGGTTGGGCATGACGAGGAACTTGCCGTTGCTGTCGTCGTGCGGATCGTGACAGGAAGTGCACTGCAACTGCCGGGCAGGATCCAGCCGGATCCTGCCCGGCAGCGTGGCCGGATCGGCGAACTCGCCGCCGTGCGCAGTTGCCAGCGAGGCATCATAGGTAATCGAGACCGGGTGATCGTCCGACAGGTCGGTCCCGAGATTGCCATCGCCCGAAGGCATGACGGTCGTCCCGCCCGCCATGTCGATCCGTGCCGAACGGTTCAACACATCGCCGAGGGCGATCGTGCCGTCGTGGCAGGACAGGCAGGCGAGCGAAGCGCCCGTCGGCTGGCCGGCGAAGGCTTTCGCGGTGGAGCTGGCATAGGGCGTATAGGTGCTGCCGGGGGCACGGCGATTCCAGAGGGGAGCGCTGGGCGATGCATTGTGCGGGGCATGGCAGAAAATGCAGGTCTGCGTCTCCGTCGCCGCCCTGACTGTTCCCGGGCCGGATGCCGAGAGGTTATGACGACTGGTCGCGACGCCCGAGAACGAAGGGAAGACGGCACACAGGCAGGCGATGGCGACCATCAGGCGTTTCATGTGGCTCCCCCGACATAGCGCATCACCTGGATACGCCGGTTGTGGGAGTCGGCGACATAGATCGTATCGCCATCCGCGGTATCGACGAACAGTCCGGCCGGCAGCCAGAATTCGCCGTAGTCGTGCCCCTGCCCGCCGATCGGCAACAGCAGTCGGCCCGCGCCATCGAAAATCTGCACGGCATGAAACAACGCATCGGTGACGTAGATGTGGCCGTAGCGGTCTGTGGCCACCCCTTTCGCACGGCTCGTATCGCCCGTGCCGTCCCCCTGCCGGCCGAACATGCCCGTGAAGCCTCCGTCCGCATCGAAGGTCTGGATCCGGAAGTTGAGCGAATCCGTCACCAGAAGGCGGCCCTGACCATCCAGCCACAGATGGGTCGGGTAATTGAATTCCCCGTTGCCGTTTCCGCGTCGGCCGACCCGCCTGATCTCGCGACCGTCACGGCTGAGCAGCACGATCTGGTGCGCTGCCGTATCCGTCACGATCAGGCGGCCATGGCCGGCGTCGTACGCGATGCCGGTCGGCTGCCGGAGCGGCGCCGACAGCACGAGCGGCACCGCCTGCCCGGACTCCGGACGAATGACGAACACCTTGCCCAGCACCGAATCGGTCGCATAGACGGTGCCGTCCGGCCCGAGCGCCAGTCCGACCGGCGACGGCAGGGGCAGGTCGTCTGCCGCGCGAATCAGTGCATATTCGCCGCGGGCCAGGTCGAAGCGGTGGACCCCCCGCACCCCCGGGTCGGCGACATGAATGATGCCGGCCCTCGCGACGACGGCCATCGGCCGCACCAGGCGCTCGTCCGCCGCCCCGAACAGGAACTCCTTGAATCGGGCGAACAGGCCTTTCTCGATACCGAGATCCGCCGGGCTTGTGAATGACCGGACGAATTCGATGCGCGGGCGGTCCGGAGCGGGTGGCCAAACCATCCGCTCGGCGAGCCCTGCCGGCATGGCAGGCAGGATGGAGGCCAGCAGCAGCACGATGCAAAGGGCGAGGTGACGTGATGTCGCGATCATCAGAAACTCCGGCGCGCCAGAAACTGGAATAAGGTACGGCTGCGGACATAGCCGCCCTGGGTTTCACGGGATCGCACCAGGCTCGAGGTCAGCGAGAACTTGCGCTCCTGCCACTGCAACCCCAGCGAACCATCGACACGGCTCCGCTGCAGCAATCCGCCACGATCCTGTTCGCCGGTGAGGGCGGCGGTCAGGTCGGTGCCGAACCAGCGGCGCGACCAGTAGCGCAGGTCGTAGCCGCGCACGTCGGCATTCATGGCGGGGTCGCCGTAATCGGTGTGCGACCGTCGCCCGGTGAGTCGGAAGTAGCCGAGGCCGAGCAGCGGTTCGTCGGTCTGCACGTGGAAATCGGCGATCGCGCGGCGATATGGTGCTATCGATTCGCGACGGACTTCATACTCGAAACTGCCTCCCAGCGTGAAAGCGAATCCCGGATTGAACGGCAAATCGGCATTGGCCCCGAAACTGCTGCTGCGTACTTCGTTGAGCGCAAACGTGGGCGTACCGGAAGCCAGTCGCGGCATGGCTGTCGCATGGCGGAAGAACACGCCGAGATAGCGACCGTAACGCCAGCCGAGATTCAGCGTCTGATCCAGCTGCCGGTAGGCATAGGTGCCGCCGACGTCATACACGTAGTCGGCCAGCACCTCCTCGCCATCCAGGATGGCGCCCCCCACCAGGCGCTGGATGCGGGTATCCAGGCCAACGACGCTCACCAGATAGTCGATGCCTGCCACATAGGTCTGCGAACGCACCGCGTTGCTGATCACGATGCTGCCTCCCGCGATGCGCGGCTGGCCGAGCTTGGCATAAGCCGTGCCGGCCAGCGTCAGGCGCTCCCCGAGCACCTCGGCCTGGGCCGCCAGCGCCTGCTGGGAGCGCTGCTCGTGGCGGATGGCATAGCCGGCCTGTCCGGTGCCGAGCAGCAGCGGACGATCGTGCTGGACCGCTGCATCGAAACCGCGCGACCGGGCGAGGAACTGCAGCGTGTCGCTGTCATCCGCGCGCAGGTTGAGGGAGGCCTGGGTGCCCGGCGCCGGCCGGTAGCTCATGCCGGCAGCGATATTTTGCAGTGCGATATCGATATCTCCCTGCGTGTTTCGGCTCCAGCTGTAGCTGCCATGGGTGTGGACACGCTCGGAGTGGCGGGCGCGCAGGTCCAGCATCAAGCGCCGGTCCTGCAGGTCCGGAAAGGTGCTGCCGCCCACTGCATAGCGCTGGTTGTTGAAGCTGACGAGGTTGGACAGGTCGTACTGGCGGTCGGAGCCGAACTGCAGCCGGGTATCGAAGCTGTAGGCCTCGTTCGACTGGCGGGATGTCTGGATCGGCAGATTCAGGCTGCCGCTGCGCGACGACTGGCGAAGCGACTGGAAATGGAACTGCGTGGCCCCGAGCGTGCCGTAGGTGCGGCTGGCTCCCAGGGTCAGCCGGTCCGTGTCGTCGTCGATCAGGCGATCGTTGCCGCGTCCCTGCGACGCGGCATGGCTGAAGCCGAGTTGCAACGGAATCGGTGTCGCCGGGGCGAGCAGGGAAAGATCCGCGCCATAGCGGGTGTTTTCCTGCATCAGGACCTGTCCCGGGGCGATGCTCACGGTCGGATTGAGTTGCTCGAAGAACAGGCTGGCCCGATAGGGCTTGTCGCGCAACAACGTCGCCCGGCCGGAAAAGTTGAACAGGGTGCCATGCGCTGCCGTCCCGCTGCCGCTGCCGGACACGCTCTCGCCATACAGGATCGGTCCGCCGCCGATGTCGAGCGTCAGGAAGTTCGGGTGAAACACATAGCTATGGGTCATGACGAAGATCTCGTTGCGCCAGCCCCGCTGGGACAGCCCGGACGACGCCGGGCCGCCGCCCGCATCGGTGGCGGAGGCATCGCTGACGTAGCGCAGTGAAACGTGGCCGTCCACGTCCTCGAGACGGAATGTGGCTATCTCTGCGGCATCGGCCGTACGCGGCTGCAACGACAGACAGGCGATCCCGCCGAGGCAGGCCAATGCCTGCGGCCACCGGCGCCCGATCACGTTTCCCGTAACCCCGTGCGATTGCAATGGTCCTTTGATCAACCCGCCGGCGCCGTGCCCGGCCCGCTGTCCGGCGGGTAGTCGATGCCACGCATGCGGCCGAAACCGAATATGTCGATCTTGTTGGGGCCGAACTGGCTGGCCACGAGAATCAGATATTCCAGATCGAAATTCGGCTGGGCATATTTCCGGAATGATGCAAGGTTGTCGTAGTCGATGGCGACCCCGGCCGGCAGGTTCAGCGACTGGGCGGGATTTTCGCCCTGGCCGAAGAACATCAGCAGCTTGCCGGCGCCGTCGAAGACCTGAACGTTCTGAAAAGCCGCATCGCCGACGAACAAGCGCCCCTGACGGTCGATCGCAATGCCTTTCGGACGGGCGAAATTGCCCGGCATCGTTCCGATGCTGCCATAGCTGCGGACCGGCTTGCCCTCGGCCGTAAAGCGCTGGACGCGGAAATTGCTGGTTTCGACCACATACAGATCGCCGGCGGCGTCGCGCGCGATATTGGTCGGATGAAACAGTTCGCCCTCGCCCGAACCGGCCTTGCCGAAGACGAACAGGGCCTTGCCGGTACGCTTGTCGAGGACATGGACCTGATGGTGAAGCAGGTCGGTCACGTAGAGGCGCCCGTCGGCAATCGCCACATCGACCGGCCGGAACTGGCCCTGATGGCCGAAGGCCGCCACAAAACGGTCGGCTGCGTCATAGACGAGCACCTGGTCACGGCCGGTATCGGTGACGTAGCGCGTACCGTCGCTGTCGATGCGGATGTTGATCGGCCGTTTCATCCGGCCGGCGCCCGTACCGGTGAAGAATCCGAAGCGCTGCCGGACGAGGTCGAACACGGCCAGCCCACCCGCTCCCGTATCGGCGGCGTACAGCCGCCCTGCATGCAGGGCGATGCCGTAGGGCTGCGTCAGCCGCTGCTGCAGCTTTTCCTCGCCGAGGATGAAATCGGTGAAACCGTCGCGCTGACCGGCGATATCGCGCTCGCTGGCGATGGTCGTCAGGTACTGGATGCGCGGCGGCTCCGGCAACGCGGGATAGAAAGTCGGCGCCGGCACGACGGCGGCCTGCTCCTCCCGTTCCGGAGTGGCCACGCAGCCGGCCAGCAGAACGACGGCCATGAGGGCGAAGCAGCCGGGGCCAGTCCGTCCGATCAACTTCATCGCTCGCCTCATTTTCCGGCCGCCTACTTGTTGTGACAGGACAGGCAGATCCGGCTGCCCGTCTGGTCGACCTTGACGAGGCCGCTGCCGGCGCTGCCGACCGTGAAGGTGTTATGCACGTCGTGGCAGGAACCGCACTCCATCTTGCCGCCGTACAGCAGCACCGAGCTGATCGTGCCGGTCTTGGTCTGCGTCCCCGCCCCGATCGTCACGGTCTTCGAGGCCGGATCGTGCAGCGAGCCATCCGCCGTCGCCAGCGACGAATCGTAGGTAAAACCGATCGGATGCGAGGACTTGAGATTCGTCCCCAGGTTGTTCCCGCCGGAGACCATCGTCGTTCCGGTCACCCCGCCGAAACTGTTTACCGCCACCGTGCCGTCGTGGCAGGACAGGCAGAGCTTGGAACCGCCGCCGGGCTGAGTGACGGTGGCATTGAGCGTGGGACTGCTATACAGCGTGTAGCTGGCCGTGGACAGGGCGTGATTCCACAGCGGGGCGTCGGCCACGCTGGTGTCCGTCTTGTGGGGTGCATGACAGGCAACGCATATGCGCCCCCCCGACCAGGACTGGCCGGTGAAGTCATGCGCCGAACCGGTAATGGTGCCGGCCTGCGCCGCAAGCGCCGCGCACAGCGACCCGCAGCAGGCCGCCCACCTTGCAATCCTCTTGAACAGTTTCATTGGTCCGCTCCTTGGCTGGGTTGATCCGGTTTACGGCTCGCTGGCCTTCACCTCGCATGCGGGACGGATGTTCGACAGATGCATGCGTGTCCGCCAGTGTCGTCGACTCACGACACTTTTACGGTCGCGCGCGCATCACTACGATGGCGTCCGTGATCGACACCCGGCCGGCAACCCGGCCCCAAGAGGAACAATGCCGAATGGACATGGAAACCACCGCCGGCGCCTGCCCGGCTGCGCCACCGCCCTGGCGAGCGCGCATCATTTGCCTGCTGCGCACATCGGTCGTCCCGACCCTGCTGCTGACGCTGCTCCTGCTTGCCTGGCAAGTCCGACAGCATCCGCCCTACTCCTCCGGCTCCGACTTCGGCTACTGGCTCGGGGTGGCCGGCGGGTCGCTGATGCTGGCCCTGCTGATCTATCCACTGCGCAAGCGCCTGCGTTTTCTCTGGGTGCTCGGCCCGCTTCGACACTGGTTCCGCTTCCATCTCGTCGCCGGCATCGTCGGACCGACACTGATCCTGTTCCACTCGACCTTCCGCATCGGTTCGTTCAATGCGGCGATCGCGCTCGCAAGCATGCTGCTGGTCGTCGCCAGCGGCCTCGTCGGCCGCTTCCTGTACCGCAAGATCCACAAGGGGCTTTACGGCAGCCGGGCCACGGCGGCGGAATTGCAGGAAGACCTGGCACGCCGGATAGAAGCATTGCAGCCGCTGCTCGCATCCCTGCCGGCCATCGCAAATGAAATTGCCGGGTTCGCCGCGCTGGTCGCCGAGCAGCCGGTCGGCGGACCGGCCGTATTGCGTCGCTTCTGGACGCTCCACAGGCAGCACCGGCGCGCGCGCCGACGCATCGGCAGGACGCTTTCCGGACATGATCTGAAGCCGTCCGGCACGCCGGTCGACAAATCGTCGCTGGAAGCCGTGGCCGTCGCCCTCGAGAAAACGCTCCAGGCTGCCCACCGCACCGCGCTGTTCACATCCTATGAAAGGCTATTTTCGCTCTGGCATGTCATCCACATTCCGTTCCTGTGCATGCTCTTCGTCACGGCCGTCGTGCATGTCGTGGCTGTACACGCTTACTAGCGGAATACTCGTCGCGGCGCTCCTGTCCCTGCATCCGCCATCCGTCCGGGCCCAAACGCTCGAAGCCGCCATCATGCCGGGCCCGGTCATCTCCGGCCACGCGGACCTCGAGGCGGATTGCGGCAACTGCCACGTCCGTTTCGACCGAGCCGCCCAGGCCGGTCTCTGCCTCGACTGTCACAAGCCGGTGCGCAGCGACATTGCCGCCGGCACGGGATATCACGGCCGGCTCGACAGGGACGATCGCAACTGTCGCAACTGTCATACCGACCACAAAGGGCGCAGGGCACGCATCGTCGCTCTGGACGAACAGGCATTCGACCATGCCGCCACGGACTTCCCGCTGCGCGGCAAGCACCGGCCGGCCGCCTGTTCGAGCTGCCACCGCGCGAACGCCAAGCATCGAACCGCTCCTGCCGAATGCCATGACTGTCATCGCAAGGACGACGAACACAGGGGCGGACTCGGTACGAAATGCGGCAACTGCCACGGCGAGGAGACCTGGCGCGAAGGACGCTTCGATCATGGGAAGACGAAGTTCCCGCTGCGGCGGGCGCACGCCGCCCCCAATGTGAAATGCGCCGACTGCCACCCCGACCAGCGATACGCGGATACATCGCGCGACTGCGTCGCCTGTCACCGCGACGACGATCTGCAGAACGGCCACAAGGGGCATTTCGGCAACCGCTGCGAAAAGTGCCATGACGAAGGCGACTGGAAAGGCACGCTGTTCCGTCATGATCGCGATACGCGCTACCCGCTGCTCGACCGGCACCGTACGGTGAAATGCGTCAGCTGCCATCGCGCGCCGCTGTTTCGCGAAAAGACGCCGACGCGCTGCGTCGCCTGCCACCGCGACGACGACATCCACAGGAATGCGCTGGGCGACCGGTGCGACTCCTGCCACGCGGCGAAAGGGTGGAAGCTCACCCGCTTCGATCATGACGTCGACACCCGTTTCGTCCTGCGCGACAAGCACCGTGCTGCCAAGTGCAACGCCTGCCACAAGGACGAAGGGATGCGCGAAAAGCTTGCCACCCGCTGCATCGCCTGTCATGCGCAGGACGACAGGGAGAAGGGACATAAAGGCGACTACGGGGAGAAGTGCGAAACCTGCCACGATGCCCGGGCCTTCAAACCCTCGATCTTCGATCATGGCCGCGACACGAAATTCGCTCTGGCCGGCAAGCATCAGCGGACACGCTGTTCCAGCTGTCACCGCGAACCGCTCTACCGCAACAAGACGGCAGCGGAGTGCCATGCCTGCCACAAGGCGGACGACGTGCACTTCTCCACCTACGGCCTCGCCTGTGCCGACTGCCATGTCCCGGACGACTGGCGCAGGATCGACCGGCGACAGGTGGAGAAGCGCCTGCGGGCGCTTGGCGGAGGGATCCCGTGGCAGGCTCGTTGATCTGGGCGGTCTATGCACTGCCGCTGACCCTGCTCCTGTCGTTCCATCTGCATCGCCGACACCGCCGGGAGACGAGGGCGGCGGAAACGCTCAGGCAGTCGGTCGATACCGGGATGACCGAACCGCCCAGCCTTCACCCCGCGATCGACCCGGCCCTGTGCTGCGGTGCCGGTGCCTGCGTGCGAGCCTGCCCCGAAGGCGCCCTCGGCATCATCGGCGGCAAGGCACAACTGGTGAATCCCACGATCTGCATCGGCCACGGCGCCTGCGCGGCCTCCTGTCCGGTCGAGGCGATCAGGCTGGTCTTCGGTACGGCGCGCCGCGGCATGGACATCCCCTGCGTGAAGCCTGACTTCGAATCCAACGTGCCGGGCATCTACATCGCCGGCGAGCTCGGCGGCATGGGGCTCGTACGCAAGGCGGCTGAACAGGGGCGTCAGGCGATAGCGTCGCTGGCGAAACACCGCGCCGCAGACGACAGGCTCGACGTCGTCATCATCGGGGCCGGACCGGCCGGACTGTCGGCCACGCTCGGCGCCATGGAAAAGCAGCTGCGCAGCGTGACCCTCGAACAGGAGGACTCTCTGGGCGGCACCGTATATCACTATCCGCGCAACAAGATCGTCATGACCCAGCCGGTGGTGCTGCCGCTCGTCGGCCGGGCCAGGCTCGGCGAAATATCCAAGGAGGCCCTGCTCGCCTTCTGGCAGGACATCGTCGATCGCGTCGGCATGAAGATCGCATTCGGCCAACGCGTCGAGCAGGTAACGGCGCAGGAAGGCGGCTTCGTCGTCAGGACCCGTGACGCTGAATTCCACACCCGCAACGTCCTGCTGGCGATCGGGCGCCGCGGCACGCCCCGCAAGCTGGACGTACCTGGCGAGGAATTGCCGAAGGTGGTCTACCGCCTGATCGACCCGGAGCAATATCGCGGCCAGCGGGTACTGGTCGTCGGCGGAGGCGACAGCGCCATCGAGGCCGCCGTGGCGGTCGCCGGCGAACCGGACACCCGCGTCGTACTGTCCTACCGCGGCGACGCCTTCGGACGCGTCAAGCAAAAAAACCGCGAACGACTGGCCGAAGCGGAAGCGGCCGGACGACTGGAGGTCATCCTCGCTTCCCGGGTCAGGCAGATCGAGGCCGATCGCATCCTCCTCGATTGCGGCAGCGCAGCACGGGAAATCGCCAACGATGCCGTGATCGTCTGTGCCGGTGGCATACTGCCGACCCCGATGCTCAAGGAAATGGGCATCCAGGTCGACACCAAATTCGGAACCGAGTAGCGCCGCGTGAACATCTATCCCCGCTCCTTCCTCCGCATGATCGTGCTGGGCAACGTCCTGGTGATCCTGCCGCTGCTGCTCGCCATCGGCTATGCCTCGCTGGCGACCGGCAACCTGATGAAGCGCAGCGAGGAAGCGGTACATCAGGCGGTGCGGGCAGGCGAGCTCGCCCACGCCCTGCCCGAGGACATCCTGCACATGGAGCGCATCCTGCGGCAGTACGAAGTGATACAGGATCCGGCGCTGCTCGACGAATATGCCCGGGCACGCGTGGAATGGACGCACGCCGTCGAGGCCTACCTCGCCATTCCCCTGCTCGCCGGACCGGCCACGCAGGTCCGGCAGATCCAGCAGCTGGAAACGAATGCCTTTGCCATCACGGGCGACCCTGCCGACAGGCTGCCCCGGCTCAAGGCTGCCTTGGCGACGATTCAGCGCGCGCTGCCGGCACTGCTGGAAGAAACGAACCGGCTCGTCGACCAGGAGCGTGAAACATTCCGTTCGCAGGCGGTGAAACTCAGGGAGCGACTGATGGCCGCGCAGCTGACGGCGCTCGGCTTCAGCGTCCTGCTGCTCTGGTGGGGACGCCGGATGGTCGCCCGGCTATGGAGCCGTTTCGAGCGGGCCGTGCTGGTGCTTGGCGAAGGCCGGCTGGACCGGCGCATCCAGCTCAAGGGACCGGAGGACATGCAGCGCGTCGGACGCCGACTGGAGTGGCTGCGGCACCGCATGGTCAAGCTGGAAAGCGAAAGGACCCGGATCATGCGGCACGTTTCCCACGAACTGCGCACCCCGCTGACCGCTCTGCGCGAAGGCGCGAGTCTGCTCCGCGATGGCGTGGCCGGTCCGCTCACCCCGCAGCAGGCCAGGATCGCGGGCATCATGCAAGGCAATGCGGTACGACTGCAGGGCCTCATCGACGACCTGTTGCGGATGCAGCAGGCCAGCCATGCCCGCGACCAGATGGAAACCGCGCCCGTTCGCCTCGATCAGGTCATCGCGCAGGCGCTCGCGACTTTCAAGCTCGCCGTGCGTGACCGGCATGTACGCGTCTCCGGCTCGCTCGCTCCGCTGACCATCGACGGCAACGAAGAGGCGCTCGCCACCCTGGTGCATAACCTGATCTCGAATGCCATCAAGTTTTCGCCCGATGGCGGGATGGTGCGCATCACGCTCGTGAAGGATGACGCTCATGCAGTGCTGGATGTGACGGACGAGGGGCCCGGCGTGGCAGCCGAGGATCGCGAGCGCATCTTCGAGCCTTTCTACCGCGGCGAGGCCGGCAGATCGGCAGGCGGCGTGGGTCTCGGGCTGGCGATCGCACACGAATACGCACTCGCCCACCGGGGCAGCCTCGCATGCTGCAGCGCCGCGACCGGAGCCCATTTCCGGGCCCGCCTGCCACTCGCCGGAGCGCTGGCATGAGCCGGCTGCGTTCGATGCTGGGCGGCATGCTGTTCCTGCTGCTCACCGCATGTGCCGAAGCCCCGCACCTGCCTGCGCAACCTGATGTCATGGCCGGGCTGCTCGCCCGCTTCGACCGGCTGGCCGGGGCGAGCGCGGAGGAACAGCGACGCGCCCACGCGACCGCCCGGGCCGCCTTCACGCAAGACAGGAGCGACCTGAACCGCCTGAACCTGGCGCTGACGCTGTTGCTGCCGCATGCCAATCGGGACGATGACCGAGAACTGCTGTCACTGCTCGACAGCGCCGCCCTGTCCCCGATCCAACCGGACGATCCGGCGGCCGAAGCCCGCCGCGACCTCGCCCGTCTGCTGCATCTCCTCGTCAGCAGGCAGCTGCGGCAGGCGGAGGATGACGGACGACGGATCGGCAGCCTCGCGCACCAACTGCGCGAGGAACGCCGGCGAACGGCGGAAATGCAGCAGAAAATCGACAGGCTCCTCGCCATCGACCGGGAGATGCGGAAGGGGAAACGGTGGTAACGAACCGAAACGGCGCCCGCATCCTCGTCGTCGACGACGATCCGGACCTGCTGGACCTGATCGAGATGCGCCTGACGGCCGGAGGCCATGCGGTACTCTGCGCCACCTCCGGCCGCCAGGCCCTGGAATTGTTCCGCGCCGAAAAGCCGCGCGTGGTGATTTCCGACCTGCGCATGGACGGCATGGACGGACATGCCCTGTTCTCTCGACTGCATGCCGAGGCCCCCGGCGTACCCGTGATCATGCTCACGGCGCATGGCACGATCCCCGATGCCGTCGCAGCGACGCAGCGCGGCATGTTCGGCTTCCTCACCAAACCCTTCGACGGCCATGAACTGCTGGCCAAAGTCGCCGAGGCATTGACGGTATCCCCGCCAGTCGCCGCGGAAGAGGACATCGACAGCGGCTGGCGCGCCGGAGTCGTCTCATCCTGCGTGGCGATGGACGAATTGCTGCGCCAGGCACGCCGTACCGCGGAATCGGACGATCCCGTCCTGATCAGCGGTCCCCGCGGTTCCGGCAAGACCTGCCTCGCCCGGGCCCTGCATGCCGCCGGCCGGCGTGCAAAAAAACCGTTCGTCGCCATTCGCTGCGGCGATCTGGCCGCTGCGAAAGAACATTCCTCGCCGCTGGCCGCTGCACTCGCCGCCGCCAGAGGCGGCTGCCTGCTCCTCAACGACATCGAGGAACTGTCGCCGCAGGACAAGGCGCGCCTGCTGCCGCTGGTGCAGGCCCCGGCGCTGTTCATGGCGCCGCGCGGCACGCGTGGCGAGGATGTGCGCATCCTCGCCGCCACGACGCAGCCGCTCGATCAGGCCGTCCGCGACGGCTGGTTGCGTGCCGACCTGTTCTACGCGCTGGGCCGCACCACCCTGAACGTGCCCTCGCTGGGAGAAAGGCGGGCGGACATCCCGTTGCTGGTCGCCCACTTCGTCAGGGAACTGGGTGGCGCCGGCCGGGGACTCGCTCCCGAAGGCATCGTGGCCCTGCAGGAGGCCAACTGGCCCGGCAACATCCGGCAGCTGCGCAACGTGGTGGAGCAGGCGCTGATCCAGTCCGTCACCCCGCAGGTGCCGGCCACGCTCGTGCGTCGCCTGCTCAGGGAGGAAAGCGAGCGCGAGATGGCCGCCCTCGATGAGGCCAAGCGGGCCTTCGAGTACGACTATCTGGTGCAACTGCTCGAAACGACGCACGGCAATGTGACCCATGCCGCACGCGTGGCGCAGCGCAACCGCACGGAGTTCTACAAGCTGCTGTCCCGCCACGGTCTGGATCCCAAACGCTACAAATAGCGTGCAGCGTGTCCCGGCAGGGAAATATCGGCGCTGGCGGTACGGCAATTTATAATTGCCGGCCGTTTTCAGACCGATGCACGCCATGCCATCATCCCCCGCCAAGACGCTCGAAACCTTCGACAACCCGGCCCCGCAGCGCGACTACCGGATCCACATGGAAATCCCGGAGTTCACCTGCCTGTGCCCCAAGACCGGCCAGCCCGACTTCGCGGTGCTGACGCTGGACTACGTGCCGGACAGGCGCTGCGTCGAACTCAAGAGTCTCAAGCTGTACATCTGGAGTTTCCGCGACGAGGGGCATTTCCACGAGGACGTCACCAACCGCATCCTCGATGATCTCGTGAAGGCGACCAAGCCGCGCTTCATGCGGCTGACGGCACGCTTCTACGTGCGCGGCGGCATCTTCACCAACGTCGTCGCCGAGCATCGCAAGAAAGGCTGGCAAGCGCCCGCGCCGGTCTTCTTCGACGCCCTGCCCGCCCAGTCGAACACGCGGGGCTAGCGCCATGGAATCGCGACCGCTCGGCCTCGACACCATCGCCGTCGCGCTCACCGACGGCTGGCAGGTCGCCACCGCCACGCGCGGGACCAGCATCGCCTATGCGGCGATCTTCACGCTGATCGGCGCCGTGATCCTCGGCCTGCTGCTCTCGCAGGGCTTCACGCCGTTCCTGCTCGCCGCCGCCGGCGCCTTCATGCTGGTCGGACCGGCCGTCCTGGCCGGCTTCTTCGGCATCGCGCAAGCCCATGAAGAAGGACGGAAAGTCGGCTTCGGCGAGACGGCACGCGGTTTTGCGGCCGCCTCGAACACCATCTGGGTCATCGCGCTGATCTCCGCCCTGCTGTTCATGATCTTCGTCACCGACGCCGCCATCCTCTACAGCTACATGATCGGCGGCGCACCGGTCTGGCTGACCGAACTGGTCCCCGCCACCGCCGGCGTGATGGACTTCCTCTTCTGGGGCGCGGTTTCCGGCTTCGTCATCGCGTTCCTGCTGTTCTGCATTTCCGCCTTTTCCGTGCCGCTGCTGTGCGAACGCCGCGCGGGGCTGGTGAATGCCGTGGTCGCGAGCGTACGCGTCGTCTTCGGCAATTTCCTGCCGGCGATGACCTGGGCGGCCCTGCTGGCCGGGCTGGTGATGGGCAGCATCCTGCTCCTGCCGCTGCTGCCGCTCACCCTGCCCTGGCTGGCCTACGCCAGCCGTTCGCTGTACCGCCAGGTTTTCCCATGAATCCCCATCTCGACAAGCTGCAGCCCTATCCCTTCGAAAAACTGCGCGAGCTGTTCGCGGGCGACACCCCGC
This sequence comes from Rhodocyclaceae bacterium, assembly GCA_034004665.1. Classification (GTDB taxonomy): domain Bacteria; phylum Pseudomonadota; class Gammaproteobacteria; order Burkholderiales; family Rhodocyclaceae; genus Sulfuricystis. The sequence continues at coordinate 36,238 of JAVEWF010000012.1, forward strand.
CCGCCGGGCTCAAGGAAATCAGGCTCCATATCGGCGAACCGCAGCACCCGACGCCGGCCTTCATCAAGGAAGCCCTGACCGCCAGTCTCGGCGGCCTCGCCAGCTACCCGGCCACCAACGGCAGCGACGACCTGCGCCGTGCCATCGCCGACTGGATCGGCCGGCGCTACGGCATCCCCGCCCCGGACTTCGTCTCGCAGGTGCTGCCGGTCAACGGTTCGCGCGAGGCGCTGTTCGCCTTCGCCCAGACGGTGATCGCGCCGCGCAGGCACGAGCAGCCCGTGGTGATCTCGCCCAACCCCTTCTACCAGATCTACGAAGGCGCCGCCCTGCTCGCCGGCGCGCGGCCGTTCTTCCTCAACCAGACGCCGGACAACGGTTTCCGCATGGACTGGGCGAAGGTGCCCGAGGCAATCTGGCAGGCCTGCCAGCTCGTCTATGTCTGCTCGCCGGGCAACCCGACCGGCAAGGTGATGGACCTCGACGAATGGCGGACGCTGTTCGAACTGTCCGACCGCCACGATTTCGTCATCGCCGCCGACGAGTGCTATTCGGAAATCTATTTCGACGAAGCCAGGCCGCCGCTCGGCGGGCTGGAAGCCGCCCGCCGGCTCGGCCGCGACGACTACCGCCGGCTCGTCATGTTCAGCAGCCTGTCGAAACGTTCCAACGTGCCCGGCCTGCGCTCCGGCTTCGTCGCCGGCGATGCGGCGATCCTCAAGCAGTTCTGGCTCTACCGCACCTACCACGGCTGCGCGATGTCGCCGCCCGTGCAGGCCGCCAGTGCCGCCGCCTGGCGTGACGAGGCACACGTGCAGGAAAACCGCCGCCTCTACGCCGAGAAGTTCGCGCAGGTCACGCCGGTCCTCGCCCGGCACCTGCGCACCGCCGTACCCGATGCCGGTTTCTACCTGTGGGCCGACGTCTCGCCCACGGGGCTGTCCGACACCGAATTCACCCGCCGCCTGCGCGCTCAATATAATGTGAGCGTCCTGCCCGGCAGCTTCCTCGCCCGCACTACGGGAGTGGGGGCCGACACCAATCCCGGCCGCGACTTCGTCCGCATCGCGCTGGTCGCCGGCACGGAGGAGTGCCTCGAAGCCGCACACCGCATCGCCGCATTCTGCCAATCGCTCTGATCACATTACAAGGAATCGTCATGTCCGAACTGCAAAGCCTGATCGAACAATACTGGGAAGACCGCGCCAGCCTGAAGCCGGGCTCCGCCCCGGCCCGCCTCGGCGAGGCCGTCCAGACCGTCCTCGGCGAACTCGACGCCGGCCGCCTGCGCGTGGCCGAAAAAATCGATGGCGACTGGGTCACGCACCAGTGGATCAAGAAGGCCGTGCTGCTGTCCTTCCGCATCGAGGACAACGCGCTGATGGACGGCGGCCCGATCCGCTACTACGACAAGGTGCCGACCAAGTTCGCCCAGTACGACACGCACACCTTCCAGAAAGGCGGCTTCCGCGTCGTGCCGGGCGCCGTGGTGCGCCGCGGCTCCTACATCGGCAACAGCGTGGTGCTGATGCCCAGCTTCGTCAACATCGGCGCCTACGTGGGCGACGGCACGATGGTCGACACCTGGGCGACCGTCGGTTCCTGCGCCCAGATCGGCAAGAACGTGCATCTCTCCGGCGGCGTCGGCATCGGCGGCGTGCTGGAACCGTTGCAGGCCAACCCGACCATCATCGGCGACAACTGCTTCATCGGCGCGCGCTCCGAAGTCGTCGAGGGCGTCATCGTCGAGGACAACTGCGTGATCTCGATGGGCGTCTTCATCGGCCAGAGCACCAAGATCTACGATCGCGCCACCGGCGAGATCATCTACGGCCGCGTGCCGGAGGGCTCGGTCGTCGTCAGCGGCAACCTGCCCTCCAAGGACGGCAGCTACAGCCTCTACTGCGCGGTGATCGTCAAGCGCGTGGATGCGCAGACGCGCTCCAAGACCAGCATCAACGAATTGCTGCGCGACTGAGGAGAATCGCCATGGGCGCGATGCAGAGACTCTTCCAGCTGATGGCCGACAAGAAGGCCTCGGACATCTTCGTCTCGGTGGGCGCGCCCATCAACATCAAGATCAACGGCGTCGCGATGCCGGTCAACCAGCAGGTAATGGACAGCGCCACGATCATGGGCCTGCTCGGCGAGATCCTTTCCGAGGTCCAGCTCAAGGAGTATGAGGAAACCCTGGAGCTCAACACCGGCTATGCCCTCGATGGGGTCGGCAACTTCCGCATCTCCGTCATGCGCCAGAAAGGCACCCCGGCCTTCGTCGTCCGCTATATCCCGGCGGAAATCCCGCAGTTCGACACGCTCAACCTGCCGCCGGTGCTCACCGACGCGATCATGGAGAAGCGCGGCCTGATCCTGATGGTCGGCGCCACCGGTTCGGGCAAGTCCACCACCCTGACCGCCCTGCTCGACCACCGCAACGAGCGGAAGTCGGGCCACATCCTGACGCTCGAAGACCCGATCGAATTCATCTTCCGCAACAAGAAGTCAATCATCAACCAGCGCGAGGTCGGGGCCGACACGCGTGCCTTCCAGACCGCGCTGAAAAACGCTTTGCGCCAGGCGCCGGACGTCATCTTCATCGGCGAGATCCGCGACAAGGACACGATGTCGCAGGCGATCGCCTATGCCCAGTCCGGCCACCTGTGCGTCGCCACCCTGCACGCCAACAACAGTTACCACTCGCTGTCGCGCATCATCAGCTTCTACCCGCTGGAGAACCGGCCGGCGCTGCTGGCCGATCTGGCCGTGACGCTCAAGGTCATCATCTCGCAGCGTCTCGTCAGGAAGCCCGACGGCACCCGCACGCCGGCCTGCGAGGTCATGCTCAACTCGCGCTACATCGCCGAACTGATCGAGAAGGGCGATCTGAACGCCATCAAGGAAGGCATGGAGCAAAGCCTCTCGCCCGGCTCGCAGACCTTCGAGCAATCCCTGTTCCGCCTCTACAAGGACGGCGTCATCACGCTCGAAGAAGCCCTCGGCAACGCCGATTCGGCCAACAACCTGCACTGGCTGATCAACAATGCCGCCGTGGAGCAGGCCAAGCCGGAAGACAAGCCGGTCGCCCCCGAGGCTTCGCCCGATGCCACCGCCAGCACCACGGACAGCGGCGCCAGCTTCTCCGAATTCACCCTGAAGATGGACTAGCGCCTTGATGGCGCCCGTGAATACCGTGTCTCCCACTCTGGAACTTGCGAAGCAACTGATCTCCCGCCGCTCGATCACGACGGAAGATGCCGGCTGCCTCGAACTGATCGCCGCCCGCCTCGAACCGCTCGGCTTCGCCTGCGAACGCATGGACAGCACCGGCCCGACCGGCCTCGTGCGCAACCTCTGGGCGCGACGCGGCACGTCAGCCCCCCTCGTCGTCTTCGCCGGACACACCGATGTCGTGCCGCCCGGCCCGCCCGAGAAATGGTCGAGCGATCCCTTCGTGCCGACCGAGCGCGAAGGCATGCTCTACGGCCGCGGCGCCGCGGACATGAAGACCTCGGTCGCCGCCGCGGTGGTTGCCGTCGAACGCCTGCTGGACGGCAACGCCAACACCAAGGGATCGATCGCCTTTCTCCTCACGTCGGACGAGGAAGGCGACGCCACCGACGGCACGGTCAAGGTCGTCGAAGCGCTCAAGGCACGCGGCGAAGCACTCGACTGCTGCATCGTCGGCGAACCGACCTCGGTCAGCCGGCAGGGCGACATGATCAAGAACGGCCGGCGCGGCTCGCTCTCCGGCAAGCTCGTCATCAAGGGCATCCAGGGCCACGTCGCCTATCCCGAAAAGGTCAGGAACCCGATCCACCTCGCCGCCCCTGCGCTCGCCGAACTCGCCGCCATGCGCTGCGACGAAGGCAACGACTACTTCCCGCCCACCAGTTTCCAGATCTCGAACATCCATGCGGGCACCGGCGTGACCAACGTCGTGCCCGGCACCTGCGAAGTGCTGTTCAATTTCCGCTTCTCCACCGCCAGCACGGCCGACGGACTGCAGCAGCGCGTCCATGCGGTCCTCGACAAACACGGGCTCGAATACGACCTCGCCTGGACCCTCGGCGGCCGGCCCTTCCTCACCACGCCCGGCCGCCTCGTCGATGCCCTCTCGACGGCCATCGAGGCAGAAGCCGGCATCCGCCCCGAGCTCTCGACCAGCGGTGGCACTTCGGACGGCCGCTTCATCGCGGACATCTGCCCCGAAGTCGTCGAATTCGGCCCGGTCAATGCGACGATCCACAAGATCGACGAGTGCGTCGCCCTCGCCGACATCGAGCCGCTGGCGCGCATCTACGAAGCGACCTTCCGCAAACTGCTGGACTGAAAGTCGGCGTCGGCAGGACGGCCGGGGGCAGAGCATACGAGACGCTCGGATGGTGCGACCTCTTAAGGTCAGGTCAAGCCGTGGCTGACAGCTTGCTCGGACGATTCAGCCGGCCGATGGCCGGCACCAGATCCTTCGGTGTCAGGCCACCGAGACCACCAGACGATAGTCATTGCCCTTTCAGCTCCTGCTTGGTCATTCCAAGCTGGAGAGTACCGTCAGATATCTCGGCATCAGTTTTAATTCGATATTGCCTGCCTGCTTCGCCAGTCGCCGGGCGGCAGGCCGAAGAGGCGTTTGAAAGCACGGCTGAAGGCGGCCTCGGATTCGTAGCCGGTCAGGTCGGCGATGGCCTTGATCGGTGCATCGCCCATTTTCAGTTTCTGCGCCGCAACCTGGAGGCGCCAACGCCACAGATACTGCATGGGCGGAAGATCGAGGAAGTGTTTGAAGCGCTCTGCCAGCACCGTGCGCGAAACACCAACCTGTCTTGCCAGCCCATCGACGCTCCACTCATGCATCGGCGCCACATGCAGATGTCTCAGGGCTGCCCCCACCACGGGATCGCTGACGGCGGCAAACCAGCCTACCTCGTCGTCCGCGAGCGTCTGCATGTGCTTGCGAAGGATTTCGATGAACATGAGTTCGGTGAGGCGCGGCAGCATGCTGCGCGCCCCGGGCCGGGTTTGGCAGACTTCACCGACCGTGTGGCGAATGGTGCTGGCAAGCCAAGCATCGGACGAACCGGGCCGTACGTGGATCAATGGCGGCAGGTGATGCAGGACGGGATGGAACAGCAGCTCGTCGCATTGAAGAAACCCGCAAATGAGGTGGGCAAATGTACCGCCGCCGTCATAGCGCGCTACCTGGATATCCGACCAGGGCGGTGGCGGCAACAATTGTCCTGGCGATAGCCCTTGGTCGGGCTTCACCTGGCCGAAGAGGTCGTGGCCATCGCCGTAAGGCATCAGCACCGCATCGCCCGCCTGTAGCCAGAGCGCTCCGTGGCCCTTCGTTTCCAGCCAGCACCCACCCTCGGCAACGATATGAAAGGGAATGATGTGTTCGGTGCGAAACGGCAGCAGCTTTGCCAACTGGCAGGATGCCGGGGCGATGAGCCACCAGGGCTCGCAAAACTCGGCACGGAACAGCACCACGCCCGCAAGATGCATGCTGCCGAGCAGATCGGACAGTGGATCCGCCGAAAAATCGTGCGGCGTTTCGGACAAGACGTGCGGCGTTTCGGCCATAGCATCCATCTCCCGATTTGACTAGCCTGTTGTCAGGGCGATGCAAATGACAAGACTTCGATCGGCACGTGCGCCGCCCCGGAGCAACCAGGTCACGGACAGGAGGTCGATATGGCAACCACACTAGCAGACGTTCTCGTCCATGTGAACGAAAACATGGATGAAGCGGCGCTTCGCAATATCGAACAGGATATTCGCAAAGACATTGGGGTTATTTCGGTCGGTCACCGCAGTGGCCAGACGCATATATTAATGGTGGTATATGACTCCGGGGCGACGCGGGCAGCGAAATTGTTGCAACCGTTACGGGCACAGGGGCTGCATGTCCAGGTGATCGGTTTGTGAATTGCCAGGGAGAGACGACATGATCCAATACCGCGAAATTAGCTGGTGGTACTGGGCCGTGACTTCAGTCCTGCTGATTGCGGGGCTGGCCGGCTGGCAGACAGGGTTTCATCTTGCCGGAGGACTGAGTGCCTGGCAGATCCTGCACTTTGGTTTGCGCGAGCGCAGCCTGTCAGCATTCCCGGTGCAGGTGCGGATCGCTTATACGGCCCTGTTGCTGCTGGCCTTGTGGGAGCCCATGCGCTGGCTGTTCTGGGTGCCGGCCATCGGCACGCCGGCACAGGTACTGTTCGGCTATTGCACACTGGCGCGTTGCCTGTCGCTGTTGCCCTGGAACCGGACAGAGCCGCTGACCTGGCGGCTAGTCCGGCGCACCTTCTTTTCGCCGCCAGTAAAGGGCAGCATCCTTCAAGGTCTGCCGGCTATTTCATGATGGGCCTTAATGGCTCTGCAGGGTGGAAGACTGCACAGCTTGAGGTATTACCATAGACCGTCAGGCTGATTCGAAGCGAAACACAAAAATCCGTAGTTGTACGTTGGACCGTTTTGGTGAAAACCGACGGCCGGTTCGGGTCGAGGCTGTGTGAAAACGCGGCGAACCATCTGGTCTTATTTTGTCCATGCATATGGCATTGACAGGAGTGAGCGATGAAGAGATACATCGAAGGGAAGAGTCGGGGACAGATGTTTCCACACAGCCTCGGTCGTCTGCTGTCTCACGGACACACCCAAGCATCCATAAAGTCGGCGCCGGCGAGACGGCAGTCCGACGACTGGCCGCCCCAATTCTGGCGCATAATCGCGCCGGTCCAATGTTCATGCCGTCCCGCCGACGCCGACTTTCCCGATGTCCGAACTCCTTGACGACCTCCATACGATCCGCGACTGGCTGCGCTGGGGCGTGAGCCGCTTTCACGAAGCGAAGCTGTTTTTCGGCCACGGCTGCGACAACGCGCACGACGAGGCCATGTGGCTCGTTCTCCATGCGCTGCACCTGCCGCCCGACCAGCCGGAACGCATCGCCCCCTACCTCGATGCCCGGCTGACGCGCCACGAGCGCCTCGCCGTACTGGAACTGCTGCAGCAGCGCATCGCACGCCGCCTGCCGGCGGCCTACCTCACGCACGAAGCCTGGCAGGCCGGCCTGCGCTTCTACGTGGACGAACGCGTCCTGATTCCGCGCTCCTATTTCGCCGA
>JAVEWF010000012.1:43459-46859 GCA_034004665.1 Rhodocyclaceae bacterium
CGCCGCGCGAACAGCCCGGCCTCCGCCAGCCCGGCGGCGATGCCTTCGGCCAGCCGCCGGTAGCCGGCGGCATTGGGATGGATCGGGTCGGACTTCAATTCCGCATCGGACAGCACACGGGCGAAGACATCCGGCACCAGAGGCACCTGCTCCTCGTCGGCCAGTTCTGCATAGAGCGGCGCATCGGGCAGCAGGCCGACCGCCGCGCCGAGCGGAGAGAACGCCGGCGTCGCCACGAGCACCACGGGAATGCCGGCGGCCTTCGCGCGCTGCAGAATGGCGCGGACATTCTCCTTCACGGCCACGACGGGCTGCCGACGCAAAAAATCGTTGCCGCCGATCTCGACGATGACCAGCGCGGGCTGCGCCTCCGCGAGCGCCGCGTCGAACCTGGCCCGGGCACCGGCCGACGTATCGCCCGGCACGCCATGGTTATGCACCGACCAGCCGGTGATTTCCGCCAGCCGTGCAGGATAGTCCTCGCCCTCTCCCGCCCCCGTCCCGAAGGTGACGCTGTCACCCAGCGCGAGCACCACGCTGCCGGGCGGCAACGACGCGTAGGCCGGTTCCCGGCCGCAGCCGGACGAAAGCATCGCCAGGAAAATGAAGGCGAAAACGACGCAATGTCTTGCCGGATCAGGCAAAGGCGCGGGCGGCGAGCGCCGCGCAGAGATCGCAGTCGGGCGCTTCGTGCCTGAGGTGTTCCAGCAGGACGTCGTGGCCGCTCTTGCGGATCTCGTCCACCAGCATGTGCAGAATCGATACGTCCCGCTCGCTCATGTAATTCTCGCGCACATCGGAGATGATCTGCAGCACCGCCCCGGCAGCGGCGGCCAGTCCGGCATCGCGATCTCTCTCGCGCGACGCCAGCTCGCGCAGGTAACGGATCGTCATGCACTCGGCAGTCACCATCGTCTCCCTTGATCTCCTCTGCATGCCAATGCAATGCTTTAGACATACTAGCATGCGCAAAAGTCCGGGGACAATCCCTGGTATCGGCGACTGCGCCGTCCCGCCGGCGCCGATTTTCTAGAAGCGCTCCTCCGGTTTCAGGAAGCGCCACTGCCCCGGCGGCAGGTCGCCGAGCATCACCCGGCCGATGCGCACGCGCTTGAGGCCGACCACACGCAGGCCGACCAGTTCGCACATGCGGCGGATCTGGCGCTTCTTGCCTTCCTTCAGGATGAATTGCAGCTGGTCGTCGTTCTGCCAGCGCACGCGCGCCCTGCGCAACGGCTTGCCGTCGAGCGACAGGCCGTGGTTGAGACGCTGCAGGCCCGCTTCGTCGAGCCGGCCCTCCACGCGCACCAGATACTCCTTCTCGATCTCGCTGTTCTCGCCGATCAGGGTACGCGCCACGCGACCGTCCTGCGTCAGCACCAGCAGGCCGGTCGAATCGATGTCGAGCCGCCCGGCCGGCGCCAGTCCCTTGAGATGCTGCGGGCGGAAGCGCTGAAAATCCCCCGCCATCTGCGCTTCCGGCTTCACCAGCACCACGGCAGGCTGGTAGCCGTCCTCGGCCTGTCCGGACACGTAACCGACCGGCTTGTGCAACAGGATGGTCGCAAGCTGTGCCTGCTGGTTCTGCGCCCGCGATGCCAGTTCGATCTGCGCATCGGGCGCGCAGCGCGTGCCGAGCTGCGTCACCTTCTCGCCATTCACATAGACGAGCCCGCGCTCGATGTAGGCGTCGGCCTCGCGGCGCGAGCAGAGGCCGCGCGCCGCCATCAGCTTCGAGATCCGTTCGCCCTGACCCTGAGTATCATTCATGGCATCGCATTCTAAAGCCCATCATGCTCAGCTACCGCCATGTCTTCCATGCCGGCAACCACGCCGACGTCCTCAAGCACACCGTGCTGCTCGCGGTGCTCGATTACCTAAACCGCAAGGACAAGCCCTACTGGGTGATCGACACGCACGCCGGCGCGGGCGGCTACCGTTTCGATGCCGGCCGCTCGAAGACGCATGCCGAATACGAGGATGGCATCGGCCGCCTGTGGGAACGCAAGGACCTCCCTCCCCTCCTCGCCGCCTACGTCGCCGCCGTCCGCGCGGACAATCCGGACGGGAAACTGAAACGCTATCCGGGTTCGCCGCTGCTGGCGTTCGCGGCGATGCGACCGGCCGACCGGCTGCGGCTCTTCGAACTGCACCCGGCCGACGTCAAGCTGCTGGCGCAGAACATCACGGGCGCTGCCCCTGACGCGCAAAAGCGCGTCACCATCAAGCAGGAAGACGGCTTCGCCGGCCTGAAGTCGCTGTTGCCCCCGCCGCCGCGGCGCGGCCTCGTCGTCATCGACCCCGCCTACGAAGACAAGCGCGACTATGCGCAGGTCGTTGCGGCCGTCAAGGAAGGCTTGCAGCGCTTCGCCACCGGCACCTTCATGGTCTGGTATCCGCTGCTACAGAAGAACGAAAGCATCGCCCTCGCCGGCAAGCTGAAGCGGCTCGCCCCCGACTGGCTCAACGTCACGCTGACGGTGCAGCCGCCATCGCCGGATGGCATGGGGATGCATGGCAGCGGCGTCTTCCTCGTCAACCCGCCGTGGACGCTCGCCGGCGAACTGAAGGAAACGCTGCCGTGGCTGGCCGACGTATTGAAAGTCGGCCCCGGCGGGACGGCGGAATTCAGCCTCGAAGCCTCAACAAGCTAGCTCGGCGCGATTCCTGAACAGGTCGAGCGCCTCGGGATTCGCCAGCGCCTCGCTGTTCTTCACCGGACGGCCGTGCACCACCTCGCGCACGGCGAGTTCGACGATCTTGCCGCTCTTGGTGCGCGGGATGTCGGCCACCTGCAGCACCTTCGCCGGCACGTGGCGCGGCGTGGTGTTGGCCCTGATCTGCTCCTTGATGCGCTTCACCAGCGCGTCGTCGAGCGTCAGTTCGTCCTTCAACCTGACGAACAGCACCACGCGCACGTCATTGTCCCAGTCCTGCCCGATGACGATCGATTCCATCACCTCGGGCAGCTTCTCGACCTGGCGGTAGATCTCCGCCGTGCCGATGCGCACGCCGCCGGGGTTGAGCGTGGCGTCCGAACGGCCGTGGATCATGAAGCCGCCGTGCGACGTCTTTTCGGCGAAGTCGCCATGGCACCACAGACCGGGGAAACGCTCGAAGTAGGCGGCGCGGTACTTGGCACCGTCGGCATCGTTCCAGAAGCGGATCGGCATCGAGGGAAAGGGCCGCGTGCAGACCAGTTCGCCCTTCTGGCCGACCGGGGCGGGGGAACCGTTCTCGGCGAAGACATCGACCGCCATGCCGAGTCCCGCGCACTGGATCTCGCCGCGCCACACCGGGCCGACCGGGTTGCCGAGCACGAAGCAGGAGACGATATCGGTGCCGCCGGAGATCGAGGCCAGTTGCAGGTCGGCCTTGATGTCGCGATAAACGTAGTCGA
>JAVEWF010000013.1:0-46800 GCA_034004665.1 Rhodocyclaceae bacterium
TCGATGCCCTGACCGGGCTGCCCAACCGCTTGCTGCTCGGCGACCGCATGCGTCAGGCCATCGCCCAGACGCGCCGCGCCGATCATCTGCTCGCGGTCTGCTATCTCGACCTGGACAACTTCAAGCCGATCAACGATTCGCTCGGTCACGAGGCGGGCGACGCCCTGCTCGTCGAAATCGCGCGACGCCTGAAAGGCTGCGTGCGCGGTGGCGACACGGTGGCTCGCCTGGGCGGAGACGAATTCGTCCTGCTGCTGACGGAACTGACGCATATCGACGAATGCGAAGCCGTGCTGGACCGGATTCTGGCAACCATCGGCATGCCCTGCGCGATCGCCGGACACAAGGTCAGCGTTTCGGGCAGCATCGGTCTGACCCTATTCCCGCTCGACGATGCCGATCCCGACACCTTGCTGCGTCACGCCGACCAGGCGATGTACAAGTCCAAACAGACGGGACGCAGTTGCTACCACCTCTTCAACGCCGAGCAGGATCGCCGTGCCCGTGCCCACCACGAAGCACTGCAGCGGATTGAAAAAGCGCTGCATAACGGCGAATTCGTATTGCATTACCAGCCCCAGGTTGATCTGCGGGCTGGTCGTGTCGTCGGTGCGGAAGCCCTGATCCGCTGGCAGGATCCCGAACGTGGCCTGCTGCCGCCGGGCGCCTTCCTGCCCGATGTCGAGCGGCACGATCTGATCGTCGCGCTCGGTGAATGGGTCATCGATGCCGGCCTGCAGCAACTGGGGCGATGGCAGGCGCAAGGGCTGGACCTCCAGGTCAGCGTCAATATCGCGGCGCGCCACCTGCAGCGCGAGGATTTCGTCGAGCGGCTGCGCGCGCTGATCGATGCACGGCCGAACGTCACGGTCGCCGGCCGCCTCGAACTCGAGGTCGTCGAATCCACCGCGATCGAAGACATGAGCCGCATCCCCCATCTCATCGAAGAATGCCGCGCCCTCGGCATCGGCTTCGCGATCGACGATTTCGGCATCGGCTACTCCTCGCTGACGTATTTCAAGACCCTACCGGTCGATACCCTGAAAATCGACCAATCCTTCATCCGCGACATGCTCAAGGATCCCGACGACCTCGCCATCGTCGAGGGCGTCATCGGCCTTTCGAAGGTCTTCCGCCGCCGCGTGATTGCCGAAGGCGTGGAAACTGTCGAACATGGCATCGCCCTGCTCGGCCTGGGCTGCGATCTGGCACAAGGCTGGGGCATCGCCCGGCCGATGCCGGCGGATGACTTTGCGACCTGGGTGCGCGGCTGGCAGCCGGATCCGGCCTGGTCGGCCGTCAGTCGCAGTCACTGGCCGCGCGAGGACATCCAATTGCTGGTGGCGGAAAACAACCACCGCGCCTGGGTGGATCGTATCGCCAACCTGCTGGCCGGCATCGGCGACGGCACACTGCCGGAAACCGATCCGCATGCCTGCCGTTTCGGCCAGTGGTACGACACCCTGGGACGACTGCGTCACGGCACCATTCCCGAATTCGCCGCCATCGACGCGGTGCACCGACGCATCCACGCGATCGGGACAGACGCGCTGGACCTGCACGCCGCAGGCCGCGATGCCGAGGCCCGCAACTTGCTGCCGGAGCTTTTCCGGTTGCGTGAAGAACTGGTCGCGCATCTGCACGCGCTCCAGTCATCCGTTGCCACCCTGCCCTAGCCGTTCTGCCCGGACATCGCCGAGCCGCCGCTGAGCGCTAGCGGCGACTGACCTGGGCAACCCCCGCCACCTCGCCGAGAATGCCGAGGATGCGCTGCAACTGGCTGGCGGTGGCGAGTTCGACCGTGAAGGACATGCGTGCGACGCCACCCTTCGTCTGGGTCTTCACGGCCGTGACATTCACCTTTTCCTTCGACAGGATGTCGGAAATGTCGCGCAACAGCCCCTGCCGGTCCGTCGCCTCGACGCGCAGGTCGCAGGCGAACAGGCTCGCCTGCTTGTCGCCCCAGGCAGCCTCGATGACACGCTCGGGATTGCGCGCCGCCATGTTGCGGAAGTTGGCGCACTCGATGCGATGGACCGAAACGCCGCGCCCGCGCGTGACGAAGCCGGCAATCGCATCCGGCGGCACCGGCTTGCAGCAGCGGCCGAGCTGGGTCATCAGCTTGTCCATGCCGACGACGAGGATCTGCCCGCTGCCCTCGCCCGCCTTGGCGCGATGGGTCTGGATCTCCGGTTCGGGTGTGCTGGCCGCCGGCGTACCGCGGACCGCCGCCTCGATGGCGCGCGGGCCGATTTCGCTGCGGGCGGCGGCGAGAAACAGGGCTTCCGGGTTCCTGAAACCCAGCTTGTGGGCGAGTTCGTCGAGGTTCGCCTGCGCGGCGCCATCGCGCTGCAGTTCCTTCGTCACGAAGCTGCGCCCTTCGGCGAGCATCTGCGCCTCCTGCTGGGCGGCGAACCAGGCCTTGACCTTTTGCCGCGCGCGCGGCGAAACGAGATAGCCCGGATTGAGCCAGTCTCGCGAGGGCCCGCCACTCTTGACGGTGGTGATCTCCACCTGCTGACCGCTCTTGAGCGGCGTGTTGAGCGGCACGAGATGGCCGTCGATCTTCGCGCCACGGCAGCGGTGGCCGAGATCGGTATGCAGGCGGTAGGCGAAATCGATCGGCGTGGCCCCCTGCGGCAGGTCGATCACGCGGCCTTGCGGCGTCATAACGTAAATCGTGTCGTCGAGGGCGGCTCGCTTGAACTGCTCGACCCAGACGGCCGAATCGGTGATCTCATCGCGCCACGACAGCAGCTGCCGCAGCCAGGCGATCTTGTCGTCGTAGGCCGAGTCGGCCTTCGTTGGTGTATTGCCCGCCTCCTTGTAGCGCCAGTGCGCCGCCACACCCAGTTCGGCGTGGGCGTGCATCTCGGGCGTGCGGATCTGCACTTCTAGGGCGCGCCCATCCTCGGCCATCACGGCGGTATGTAAGGAACGGTAGTAGTTGCCCTTCGGATGCGAGATGTAGTCGTCGAACTCGCCGTGAATCGGCTGCCACAGCGCATGCACGATGCCCAGCGCGGTGTAGCAGTCCTTGACCTCGGCGATGATGATGCGCAGCGCGCGCACATCATAGACCTGCTCGAAGTCCAGATGCTTCTGGCGCATCTTGTTCCAGATGCTGTAGATGTGTTTGGGACGGCCATAGACCTCGGCATCGGTCACGCCGGACTTGGCCAGTTCCTCCTTGAGGCGCGTGACAGCGGAAACGATGAAGGCTTCGCGCTCCAGCCGCTTCTCGTCCAGCTGCCTGGCGATCCGCTTGTACGTCGCCGGCTCGATGAAGCGGAACGACAGGTCCTCGATCTCCCACTTGATCTGCCAGACGCCCAGCCGGTTGGCCAGCGGCGCATAGATTTCGAGGCTTTCGCGGGCGATGTCGGCACGTTCGGCGCTGTCATGGTCGGTCAGCCAGCGCAGTGTCTGGGTACGCGAAGCCAGCCGCACCAGCACCACGCGGATGTCGGCCGCCAGTGCCAGCAGCATCTTGCGCAGGATTTCGGCCTGGGTCTGCACGCCGGAGGCGCCTTGCGTCTTGGCCTGCGTCAGCGGTCGCAGGCTCTTGAGGCGGTAGAGCCCATCGACGATATCGGCGACCGACGCGTCCCAGCGCTCGGTCAGCACCGCGCGTGCCTGTTCGAGAAAATCCGGTGCAGCGAATAACAAGGCCGCCAGGCGACTGTCGAGGTCGAGATTCAATGCGGCAAGGATCAACGCGGCGCCAAGGCCATGCTCGAACGCCGTCTCGCCAGTGCCGACTTTTCCACCGCCATACAGCTCGCTGGCGAAGCTGACGGCGAGCAGCAGACGCTGCGCGCCTTCGTCAGTCAGACCGGCAACGAGGCGATCGAGCGTCGCCGCATCGACACCGGTCTCCGGCAGGGCGTGGACGACGGAGACCATCGACCGGGGCTAACCCACCCACTGCCGCGCGTTGCGGAACATCCTCAGCCACGGGCTGTCTTCGCCCAGATCGGCGGGATGCCACGACATCTGCACGGTGCGGAAGGTGCGCTCGGGGTGAGGCATCATGATCGTCGCCCGGCCATCCAGCGTGGTCACACCGGCGATGCCGGCGGGCGAACCATTCGGGTTGAACGGGTAGGTCGTGGCGACCGCGCCGCGATTGTCGATATAGCGCAAGGCCACTGTCGCCTGGTTCTCGCCGGCGAACACGGCCCGACCCTCCCCATGCGAGACCACCACCGGCAACCGCGAACCGGCCATGCCGGCAAGGAAAATCGACGGTGAAGCGGGAATCTCGCTCATCACGAAACGCGCCTCGAAACGTTCGCTGCGGTTCTGGTGGAAAGTCGGCCAGTCTTGCGCGCCGGGAATGATCGGCGCAAGGTGTGCCATCATCTGGCAGCCATTACAGATGCCCAGCGAGAAGGTGTCAGACCTTGCGAAGAAGGCCGCAAACGCGTCCTTGAGCGCCGGGTGGAACAGGATCGACTTGGCCCAACCCTGGCCGGCACCGAGCACGTCGCCATAAGAGAAGCCACCGCAGGCCGCCAGGCCCTTGAAATCGACCAGTTTCACGCGGCCGGCCATCAGGTCGGACATGTGCACGTCGATCGCATGAAAACCTGCCCGATCGAAGGCGGCGGCCATCTCGACCTCGCCGTTGACGCCCTGCTCTCTCAAAATCGCCATTTTCGGGCGGTGACCGCCGATGGCCGGGATAGCAAATGCGGTCGCCGCCGGGTCGAAGGTCAGTTGGCAACTCAAGCCAGGATTCTCGGCATCGAGCAGCGCGTCGAATTCTTCCTGCGCGCACTCCGGATCGTCGCGCAGCTTGGCGATCTGGTAGCTGACCTCGCTCCAGGCCCGCTGCAGGTCAACCCGCCGTACCGCCAGCGCCGACTTTGCGTTGCGCCAGACACGCAGTTCGTCGGCATCGTTGAGTGTGCCGATGATGTGCGAGCAGGCGCCAAGACCGGCGTCGCGCAGCGTCTGCATCACGGCGGCGCGGTCATCGCGGCGAATCTGGATGACGGCGCCGAGCTCCTCGTTGAACAGCGCCGCGATCATGCGGTCGCGCATGCGGCCGTCGATGATCTGCGGCATGCGCTCGATGCCATCGACGTCGTTCATCAGCGGGTCGTAACACAGCGCGTCGAGATTGAGCGACACACCGAGGTGGCTGGCAAAACTCATCTCGGCCACGGTGGCGAGCAGGCCGCCATCGGCACGGTCGTGATAGGCCAGAATCCTCGGCCGCAGCGTCTGGATCGCGGTAAAGAAAGCTTTCAGCAGTGCCGCATCGGCATCGGGCGGCACATCGCCACTCACGCCCTGCACCTGCGCCAGCGCCGAGCCGCCGAGGCGATTTTTCCCCTGGCCGAGGTCGATCAGCACCAATTCGGTCTCGCCGCCTTCATCCGGCTGCAGTTGCGGCGTCAGCGTTTCACGCACGTCGGTACAGGGGGCGAAAGCCGTGGCGATCAGCGACAAGGGGGCAATGACCGCCTTGTCCTGCCCGTCGTTCCATTTGGTGCGCATCGACAGCGAATCCTTGCCGACTGGAATGCTTACGCCGAGCGCCGGGCAGAACTCGAGGCCGACGGTCTTGACGGTATCGAACAGCGCGGCGTCCTCGCTGCCGTGGCCGGCCGCCGCCATCCAGTTGGCAGAGAGCTTGACCTGGCCCAGATCGGCAAGCTTCGCAGCGGCGAGATTGGTGATCGCCTCGCCCACGGCCATGCGGCCCGAGGCCGGCGCGTCGAGCAGCGCCAGCGGCGTGCGCTCGCCCATCGCGAAGCATTCGCCACAATAGGTGTCGTAACCCATCGTCGTCACGGCAACATCCGCCACCGGCACCTGCCACGGGCCGACGAACTGGTCGCGAGCGGTCATGCCGCCGACGCTGCGGTCGCCGATGGTGATCAGGAAGCTCTTGCTCGCCACACTCGGCAGGCGCATGACGTCGAAGACCGCCTTCTGCAAATCAACCTTGCCCAGATCCAGCGCCGGCATCGTCACCGCCTGGCGCGTCGCCGTGCGGTGCATGCGCGGAGGCTTGCCGAGCAGCACGTCCATCGGCATATCGACCGGCTGGTTGCCGAAGTGGTCGTCCTTGACGACGAGCTGGCGTTCTTCCGTCGCCTCGCCGATCACGGCGAAGGGGCAGCGCTCGCGTTCGCACAGTGCCGCGAATTCGGCCAGCCGCTCCGGACCGATCGCCAGCACGTAGCGCTCCTGCGCCTCGTTCGACCAGATCTCGCGTGGCGACATGCCCGGTTCTTCATTTGGCACGGCGCGCAGGTCAAACAGCGCACCGCGGCCGGCATCGTTGGCCAGTTCGGGCATGGCGTTGGAAATGCCGCCGGCACCGACGTCGTGAATCGCCAGAATCGGATTTTTATCGCCCAGTTGCCAGCAACGGTCGATCACTTCCTGGGCGCGTCGCTGCATCTCGGGGTTGCCGCGTTGCACCGAGGCGAAGTCGAGGTCGGCGGTGTTGGTGCCGGTCGCCATCGACGAGGCGGCGCCGCCACCCAGGCCAATCAACATGCCGGGGCCACCGAGTTGGATCAGTTTCGTGCCGGCCGGGAACTGCTCCTTGAAGCAGTGACTGCCGGCAATGTTGCCGACGCCGCCGGCGATCATGATCGGCTTGTGGTAACCCCGCACCTCGCCGTTGAAACTTTGTTCGAAGGTGCGGAAATAACCGGCCAGGTTCGGCCGGCCGAATTCGTTGTTGAAGGCCGCCGCGCCGAGCGGCCCCTCGATCATGATGTCAAGCGCCGAGGCGATACGGTCGGGTTTGCCGTAGGCAGACTCCCACGGCTGGAGGTAACCGGGAATCTTCAGGTCGGACACCGAAAAACCGCACAGGCCGGCCTTGGGCTTCGAGCCGCATCCGGTGGCCCCCTCGTCGCGGATTTCGCCCCCCGAACCGGTCGCCGCACCGGGGAAGGGCGAGATGGCCGTCGGGTGGTTGTGCGTCTCGACCTTGGCGAGGATGTGCGTGGCGTCTTCGACATAGCCGTAGGAACCATCGGCCTGCGGATAAAAACGCTTGATCGTTGCGCCTTCGATCACGGCAGCGTTATCGGAATACGCCACCACCGTGCCTTCGGGATGCGCCTTGTGCGATTCGCGGATCATGCCGAACAGTGACAGCGGCTGATCGGCGCCGTCGACGGTCCACGAAGCATTGAAAATCTTGTGGCGGCAATGTTCGGAGTTGGCTTGGGCGAACATCATCAGCTCGACGTCGGTCGGGTTACGGCCCGCCTTGACGAAGTTTTCATTGAGATAGTCGATCTCGTCCTCCGAGAGTGCCAGGCCCAGTTCGCCGTTGGCTTTCACCAGCGCGGCCCGGCCGCCGGCCAGGATATCCACCGTCGTCAGCGGCTGCGGCGCCACATGGTGAAACAGTTGTTCTGCGGCATTGATCGAATCGAGCACCGATTCGGTCATGCGGTCGTGCAGTTTCGCCGCATCGACCTGGCCCCGCGTGTAATACGCAATGCCACGCTCGATCCGTTTCACCCCCGCAAAACCGCAGTTGTGGGCGATGTCGGTGGCTTTCGAGGCCCACGGCGAAATCGTGCCGAGGCGCGGCGTGACGAGGAGCAGGCTACCAGCAGGCGCGGGGGCCAGTTGCGCGGGAATGCCCAGCAGTTCCCTGAGGCGCGCCTGTTCGGCATCGCTCAACACACCGGCGGTTTCGATGAAATACCAGTGCTCGGCGACGAGTTCGGCCCCCAGCGATTTCCGCAAGCGGGCGAGACGGGAAGAAGAGAATGCAGCGACGCCGCGCAATTTGAGAATCGGGGACATGGGAGCGCTTTCCGAAAGCCGTGCGGAGGGGATAAACCGGCCGAAATTATATCTGCCGCCGTCCGGTCAGCGCCGACTTTCACGGCACCGCCCGAGACCCAGCCGGCTCAGTCAGCCGGGGCGAACCTCACTCGGCATCCGGCCGGCGGCGACTGTCACGCAGGCACTTCAGCAGGATGACATAGAGGCTGGCGGGATTGACCGGCTTGGCAATGAAGTCGTCCATGCCGACCTCGGTACAGCGCGCCCGATCCGACGCAAAGGCGTTTGCCGTCATGGCGACGATCGGCACGCGGCTGTTGCGCGGCCCGCGGCGAATCTGCCGCGTGGCTTCCAGTCCGTCCATGCGCGGCATCTGCATGTCCATCAGGATCAGGTCGTAGTAACGGCTGGCGGCCAGTTCGACGGCGACCTGACCATCCGCGGCGACCTCGCCCACCAGACCGACATCCGCGATCATCGCCTGCGTGATTTCCTGGTTCAATGGCTCATCTTCGACGATGAGGACGCTACGGCCGGCGAACTCGCGCATAAGCGTCGATTCGGCATCGTCCGCCGCAGCGCCGGATTCAACCATCATCGTGGCGGGCGTCCCCTGCGGTACGGCAGCCCGCTGCATGCGCACGGTGAACCAGAAGGTGCTGCCCACGCCCGGCGTACTGCTCGCGCCGGCTTCGCCGCCCATCAACTGCGCGAGCTTGCGGGTGATCGCCAGTCCGAGGCCGGTACCGCCGTATTTGCGCGTCGTGCTGTTGTCCGCCTGCTCGAAGGCCGAGAATAGCCGTGCCATCGCCTCCGGCGCGATGCCGATGCCCGTGTCGCTCACCTCGAAGCGCAGCAGCACGCTCGCGGCATCCGCGGCAGCCGTGCCTACCCTGAGGGTGATGCTGCCCTGTTCGGTAAACTTGACCGCATTGATGGCGTAGTTGAGGAGCGCCTGTTGCACGCGTGTGGCATCGCCCAGCAGCGTCGGCGGCACATCGCGCACCTCGGCGATCAGCTGCAGGCCCTTGGCTTGCGCCTGCTCGTGCAGCAGGGAGATCACGTTGCCGATCACCGCCTCGATGCGCACCGGCGCCGTTTCGAGCGAAAACTTGCCTGCCTCGATCTTCGACAGTTCGAGCACCGCGTTGATGATGCCGAGCAGATGCTCGCTGGCCGCCTCGATCTTGACGAGCCGGTCGACCTGCGCCTCGTTCAATCCGGATTTGCGCAGCAGATACGCCATGCCCGTGATGGCATTGAGCGGTGTGCGGATCTCGTGCGACATGTTGGCCAGGAAGGCACTCTTGGCGATATTGGCCGTTTCCGCCGCCTCCTTGGCGCGCGTCAGCTCGGTCGTGCGCTCCTCCACCAGCCGTTCGAGATTGTCGCGATGCCGGCGCAACTCCTCGACCATGCGCTTGAATTCGGTAATGTCGTCGTAGATGCCCAATACGCCGATGATCTCGCCGCGCCGGTTGCGTAGCGGTACCTTCGAAGTGCGCAGCCAGATCTGGCCGCCATCCGGGGTGGTCTGGGGTTCCTCGAAATTCAGCCGCTGGGTGCCGGTGTCGATGATCATCCGGTCGTCGCTGCGGTAGAGATCGGCCTCTGCGGCCCAGCCCATCTGGTAGTCGTCCCGGCCGATCATCTCGTCCGGCGACTGCCTGCCCGCATCGCGAGCGAAGATCGGGTTGCAGCCAAGGTAGCGCAGCTGGCGATCCTTCCAGAAGACGCGCACCGGCGCGGTATCGATGATGTCTTGCAGCAGGCGGCGCGACTCTTCGAGACTGTCGGTCAGCCCCTGCAGCGCGGCGTTCTTTTCCTCGACATCGCGCAGGGCCTGGCCGGCCGTGGCCTTCAGGGTGATGATGGAGTCGGCCAGGACATCGAACTCGTCCTGCACCGTACCGGCAGGATTCCTGGACGGGGACGCCGTGGGTGCGGCCGCCCGCAGATCTGCCGGCGTGATGTCGTGCAACTCGCGGGCGATCACGGCAAGACGACGGCGCACGATGCCGTGATAGATCAGCAGTGCGACCAGGATCAGCACGACGACCAGCAGCGCATTGCCGGCCAGGGTCACCGCGGCATTGCGCATCAACTGCGCACGATCGGCCTGCAGGTCGGTGATCAGGGTCAGGGTACCGAGCGGATGCGCGCGCCCGTTTTCGATATGGACCAGCGGAAAACTGCGTTCGAGGGTATCCGGCGACAGCGTCTGCTTGCCGAAATCCAGCACAGCGCCCCCCTCCGCGCGCAGACGGGCTGCGGAAATGTCGGGCAGGAGGGCAAAGCCGTCGAGCTGCAGCCTGACCTGTGCATGATCGAAAGCCCAGAGGCTCTTGACCAGCGGCGGCGTAACGAAGGCGCCGACGGCCGCATGATGGTTTTCGAGATAGACGAGGCGCTGACGGTAGCTCAGGGTCGCTTCGCCGATGGACACGAGGATGGCCAGGATGCCGCCGACGATCAGCCCCCAGGCGAGGAGGCGCCGCGTCACGCGACTCTGCAGGCCGAGGAAGGCCAGACGCCGGTCGCCGGCTGCGGGAATGTCCATGGCGGCTCGCTGATGGCCCGCTTATCTGACCTCGACCCCGGCCAGCAGGCGGTCGTAACTGCCGTCCGCCTTCATCGCGCGCAGGGCTGCGGCAAGCGGCGCCACCAGGTCCGCATGCTTCCTGTTCAGATACAGGTACATGTCGACATCCTTCAGGGTCGGGCGAACCGGCTGGATGGTCGCCAGTCCCATGCCGCGGGCCAGCGCCACGCCGTCGGCCAGGGTATACAGCGCCAGGTCGATGCGTCCGCTCTCCAGCATGCGGAACAACTGCTCGGGCTGCTCCACCTTGTTCACCACCTGGGCGTTCGCGGCATTCGCCTCGAACATCTTCCAGCCGGTGATGAAGGCGACGCGATAGGGCTTGAGGCTGTCCCAGCCTGCATCGAGCCGGATCGTCGGATCGCTGGCGAACGCGACGAAACTGATGCCGATGAAGTGCTCGGGCACCTGGATCAGGTTAGGGTATTTATCGGCCAGACCGGCGACGCGCAGACCCTCGCCATCGACTTCGCCGGCATCGGCAGCGCGCAGCGAACGCTCGGACGGCAGGCTGGCCAGCTTGAATTCGTGGCCGATGCGGCGAAAAGCCTCGTGGGCGAGGACGTCGAGCGCCTTGCGGTCCTGCGGGGTATTGTTGGTGCTGACGGTGATCGTTTCGGCTCTGGCGACGGAGGCCGCCAGCGTCGCGAGCGCAAAAAGCGCCATCGCAAAAAACGGTTGCATCAATGCCGGACGCATGGTGATATCACCTGGAAGAGGTAGGGCGATTATAAACATTGATTACCGGGGTACGATCCCCACCTTCATTGTCATTTGATTTGCCGTGGAGATTTTCATGTCCGGAGTTCACAGCGACCATATCCTCGACGTCAGCCTGGCCGATTTCGATCAACAGGTGCTCGCCGCCTCGCGCAGTGTGCCCGTCGTCGTGGATTTCTGGGCGCCCTGGTGTCAGCCCTGCCGCATCCTCAAGCCCATTCTCGAAAAGCTGGCCGTCGAATTCAGCGGCAAGTTTATCCTCGCCAAGGTCAACTCCGACGAGAACCAGGAGCTCTCGCAACGCTATGGCGTGCGCGGCATTCCGGCGGTCAAGGCCTTCGTCGATGGGCAGCTGGTCGATGAATTCACCGGCGCGCTGCCCGAGGCGCAGATCCGCGAATTCCTCGGCCGGATCATTCCTTCGCCCGCCGAGCCGCTGCGCCGCGAAGCGCTGGCGCTCGCCGCCGCCGGCGACAATGCCGCCGCCCGCCGCACGCTGGCCGAGGCGATCAACCTCGATCCGGCCAGCGATACCGCCTATCTCGATTTCATCCAGCTGAGTCTCGACGCCGGCGATGCCGACGCGCTGGCCGAAGCCGCCGAACTGCTCGATGTCGTCGCCGACCGGGCACGCGACCAGGATCGCGTCGCCGCGCTGCGCGCCCGCCTGCAGCTGGCCCGCGGCGGCCGCGAGGCCGATACCGGCGCGCTGCAGGCACGGCTCTCTGCCGACCCGGACGACCATGAGGCCCGCCTCCAGCTGGCCAATGCGCTGGCCTTGCAGCAGGACTATCGCGGCGCGCTGGAGGCCCTGCTCGAACTGGTGCGCCGCGACCGCAAGTGGAACGACGACGCCGGCCGCAAGGGCATGCTCAACCTGTTCACGCTGCTCGCCGCCCAGCCGCAACACGACGATCTGGTGCGCGAGTTCCGCGTCCGGCTATCCCGCACCCTCAACTGACACCTGACTGACGCCGTCCCGCCAGCGCCGACTTTTTCATGGAAGTACTCGTCAGCGAATCCGCAGGCGTCCGCTACCTGCATTTCAGCAGCCACTGGATCCAAGGTGCGATGCGCGTCGCCCGGCCCTGGGCACTCGAACTCGACTACACGCGCGAGATGATGGCGGCGCTGCTGCTGCGGCCCGATCCCGACTGGCCGCGCTCGGCCCTGCTGATCGGCCTCGGGGCGGGCTCGCTGACCAAGTTCCTTTACCGCCATCGTCCCGCGGCCCGGCTGACGGTGGTCGAAATCGACGCCGAGGTGATCGACGTGGCGCGCCAGCACTTCAAGCTGCCCGAGCCCGACGAGCGGCTCGACATCGTGCTCGATGACGGCGCCTCCTGGCTGGCCGGCAGCACGCGCCAGTTCGACCTGATCATGGTGGACGGCTTCGACGAAAATGCCCGTACCGGCCAGCTCGACACGCTGCCCTTCTACCTGAACTGCAAGGCACGGCTCTCGTCCGCCGGCCTGCTGGCGACCAACCTGCTGGCGAAACGCAAGGGCGTGCGGAAGTCGATGGAGCGCATCGAGGAAGCCTTCGACGGCCGCGCCCTCGCCTTTCCATCCTGCGACAGCGGCAACGTCGTCGCCTTCGCCGCCACGGGTGCGCCGGTGCGGCACGGCATCGCCGACCTCAAGACGGCCGCCCGCGCGCTCAAGGCGGCGACCGACCTCAACCTGCTGCCCACCGTGAGCCGGCTGGAGCATTCGCGCCACTGCCCGGGAGGCATGCTGCATTTTTGATGCATGACCCGGGCGGCGGGGGTAGCATAGGCCGCCATGTCACTGCGCTTTCGTAATAAGGACGTCCTGTACATCGACCCGAACACGAGTTACGCGTCGATGCTTTCGAACGTCCTGTTTCCGGATGTGCGGACCAAGTCGGAAACCAACAACACCCTCGACCAGTCGCGCGGCTACTTCGACGCCATCCGCCGCATCAAGAGCCGTGCGGAAAAGAACTACGACATCATCCTCTGCGAATACGAGCTGGGCGACAACCGCACGGCGCAGGAACTGCTGGAGGAAGTCCGGCGCAAGCGGCTGGTGCCGCTGAGCTGCATCTTCATCATGATCTCCTCGGAGCAGCAGCGCGACCGGGTCATGTCGGTGCTCGAATTCGCTCCGGATGCCTACATCCTCAAGAGCGAGAACACGCCCGAGATGGTCGAGCGCCGCATCGCCGAAGCGATCGCCGACCGCGAGGAACTGCTGCCGATCTTCGCCGCCATCGACGCCAAGAACCACGAGGAGGCGCTGCGCCTGTGCAACGCCTACATCGATGCCGGCGGCCGGCTGGCGCGCAAGGTGAAGCGCCTGCGCGGCTTCATCTACCTCGAATTGCGCGACTACGAAAATGCCCGGCGCGCCTACGAGGAACTGATGGACCTCGACAGCGCGAAAAGTTCGGCCAGCCATGCCTATGCCAAGAATGGCCTGGCACGCTCGCTCTACCATCTGGGCAAGCCGGTCGAGGCCGAGCAACTGCTGCGCGAGGTGACGGAAGAACATCCGGACTACATGCAGGGCTACGACTCGCTGTCCGAACTGCTGCTCGGCACGGGACGGGCGGCCGAGGCCCAGGAAGTCATGCAGCAGGCGGTTGATCGTTCGCCCAAGCGCTACGACCGCCAGCAGCTGCTGGCGCTGACCGCCCTGGAAAACGAGGATTTCGAAACCTCGCGCGACGCGCTGAAGAAGGTGACGCGCGAAGGCAAGTACCTGTCGAGCAACCACCCGTCGAACTACGCGCTGCTCGCCGAATCGCAGCTCGAACTGGGCAATTTCGACGATGCGATGAAGGCCCTGAAGGAGGCCGGCGAATTCTTCAAAAAGACCGAGCACGCCCAGACGGCCGAATTTTGCAGCGCCACCATGGAGCACGCCATCCACACCCGCAAGGGCGACGCCAGGCAGGCCGAAGCGGCGCTCAAGAAGGCCGTCGAAATCCACCAGTCCGGCGGCAGCGACTTCGCCTCGATCAACGAGCGGCTGCAGGCCAGCTTTGCCGTCCAGTGCTTCGAGGCCGGCCATACCGAGGTGGCGGAAAAGGCCCTGAACGCCGCCCTGCAGGGTTCCGCCAAGGGCGCGGACGTCGTGCGCAAGGTGGCGGCCAAGAAGCTGGCGCAGCAGCCGGAACTGCTGCAGACCGTCATCGCCAGCACCGACAAGGTCGAACGCACCCTGACGCAGACGCTCGACAGCGTGCTCGACCTGTTCAAGCGCGGCTCGCTCGACGAGGCGCTGGCGACCATCGAATCCATGGTCGGCGACTCGCCCAACAACACCGAGATCCTCGCCAAGGCCGCGCAGATCTCGCTGATGTACATCGAGCACACCGGTTTCGACAAGACGCGCTTCGATTACGCCAACGATCTCGTCGCGCGCATCCAGCGCATGAGTCCGAACTCGAAGCATGTCCGCATCCTGCACCTGCTCGCCGACCGTATCCGCAAGAAGTACGGGCATGACGACATTCCGCAGATGCCGGCCAAGTCGGCGGCGGACGACAAGAACTTCCCCGACGACCTGCTCGATTCGATCAGCATCTAGGCCATGAACGAACTTCCCGCCGCCGCCGCCAACGTCGATGCCAGCAGCCCGCCACCCGCCGGCGACGATGGCGTCGCGGCCAGCACCTTCCTCCTCAACCTGATTGCGGAGGGCAGCAGCGGGCTGCTGCTCGGCACGGACGGCTTCTATTTCCAGCCCTCGGACAGCCACGCTGCCGATGCCCTGCTGGCAGGCCTCGACAAGATCTTCGCCGCGGGCTTTCTCATCAACGATTTCGCCTACGGCCCGCTGCTCGAATTTCTCATCGAAGGCCAGTTGCCTCCGGATGGCCGCCTGCGCGTGGGCGGCAGCCTGGCCCTGGCGGATGCCGCCCGCGTCGAAACCTGCGAAAAATCGATCATCTGCGACGACAGCGAGGGCTATTACGAATTCTTCCCCGGCGTGCCGGGCCCGGCCAGCCGCGACGAATGCCTGGCCACGCTCTGGAAATACGGCATCAAGCTCGGCATCGACACGGCATCGCTCGAATCCACGCTCGCCGAGGGCCCCACCCGCCCCGGCAAGTACCTGGTCGCCCGCGCCATCGCGCCGACCGAAGGCAGCGATGCGCGCCTCGTGCCCAAAGTCAGTTTCCAGCGCCAGCGCACCATCAAGGAACCGGATCCCGGCGGCCGGGCCGACCTGCATTTCTACGAATGCGGCTTTCCCCAGGTGCCGGCCGGCCCGGGCCTGCACGTCCTGCTCGAAAAGATTCCGGCGGTGCCCGGCCGCGCCGGCCGCAGCATCGGCGGCAAGCGGATCGAGCCCCGGCCGGTCAAGGATTTCGATCTCGCCCGCATGGCCGGCACGGGCACCCGGGTGGCCGATGCCGCCGCGGCCGCAGGCCAGCCCGCCATCGTCACCGATCACG
Organism: Rhodocyclaceae bacterium; assembly: GCA_034004665.1. Classification (GTDB taxonomy): domain Bacteria; phylum Pseudomonadota; class Gammaproteobacteria; order Burkholderiales; family Rhodocyclaceae; genus Sulfuricystis. The sequence goes on from JAVEWF010000013.1 coordinate 15,528, forward strand.
GCGGCTATTTCATCGACGTCGATCCGAACCAGAAGATCTCGGTCACGCCCCACGCCAAGAACAGCTTCCCGATCGGGCCGAAGACCGGCTCGTTCGAAGTCGCGGGCGACCGCTTCGAACAATGCGGCGACATCGAGCACCAATACCTGCTGGTCGCCCATCAGGTCCAGATGAGCAGTGGCGCGGTACGCGGCAAGCTGGTCTCGCGTTCCGGCGACGTCACGATCGCCGACCAGGTCGAGAACGGCGGCCAGGTCGAGGCCGAGGCCGGCAACATCACCGTCGCCAAGGCGGTCAGCGGCGGCCGCCTGGTCGCCCTGTCCGGCCGGATCACCGTCGCCCGTGCCGAAGGCAGCGTGCTGATCGCCCGCGAAGTCGACATCACCGGCTCCGCCACCAACTGCTTCATCATCGCCGACGTCATTCGCTGCGCCCGGGCCGTCGGCATCGGTTTCTACGCGCAGCGCGTCATCCTCGGTCAGCTCGACCTTGCGGAGACGAACGCCAATCCGGTGACCGGCTTCATCGCCCTGCGCAACAACCTGAACGCACGCAAGCTGCTGCGCCGCTTCGAAAAGCGCCAGCAGCGCCTCGACAAGGTCGAGCAAATGGAAACGCTGGTCCGCGAGCAGGGCTTGGCCGCGGCCTGGGCGGCGCTCGACGCGCGCCTCGCGGGCGGCGGCCGGCTGACCGAGGACGAAGCCCGCCAGTTCGGTCCGCTGCTCAAGCCCTACGAATACGTCGCACGCCGCCGCGCCATGGTGGCCCGGGACCGCGAGTTTTTTGCCGATCCGAAAAACCGCCAGCAGTATGAAACGGCGCAGCAGGCGCTGGCCAGCTTCGATGCCCTGCTGCGCAAAACCGTGCGCCTCGACATCGAAAGCATCCGCTATCCCGACGAGCTGGCCGCCCTGATGAACGGGGCGGCGAACGCAAACCCGGCGACGCCGGCCGAGCTTCTCGCCGCCGCACCGCAAAGCTTCTGCGCCTACGTCAGCTCCGACCCCTCGATCGCCGAACTCGCCAAGCGCGACAAGAAACTGCAAAACCTCTTTCTGGGCTTCGTGTCGCGCATGCTCGCCGGCACCGTGATGAACGAGGCGCGCATCCGTTCGCTGCGCAGCCCGGGCCTGCTGCGCTCCCCCTGCAGCCTCGACTACGAAACGCTGAGGCAGCTGGCCGCCGAAGAGACCGGCGCGCCAGCGGACGAACGTCGCAAGGACGGCGCCCGCATCGAGATTCCCCGCGAAGTCGTCATCCCGGTCGTCGTCGACGGCTACTCGATCGGACGCCTGCGCAATGTCAGCGACCATGGCGCCTCGGTCATGTTCGACGACACGCAGGACAATCCGCCCGTCTTCGAAAAGCTTGAGGAAGTGCTGCTGGTCATCCAGCCCGGCCACGTCGTCGAGCGCCAAGGCGAGCAGACCGTCAACCGGCCCCTGACGGACTGGGAAGAGCAGCGTTTTCCCTTCGCCATCACCGCGGTGATCGAGAACGACTCGGCCGGACTGACCAAGATCGGCGGCTACTACGCCCACATGAACGAGGATGCGGCCAACCGCGCCCGCCGACTGCGCACGCAGATCGAAGCCTTGCTGATGCGGCTGAAAGCGGCCGGGTAAGCGACCTTTCGCCGTCCCGCCCGCGCCGACTTTTCAGCGGCCCGGCGAAACGTCCTCCGCCTCGCCGGCGTGATTGATCGGCAGGAAGATCGTGAAGCAGGTACCCCGGCCCGGCTCGCTGACAGCCTCGATGCGGCCGTGATGGCGCTCGACGATTTCCCAGGCCAGCGACAAGCCGAGACCGGTGCCCTTGCCCACCGGCTTGGTGGTGTAGAACGGCTCGAAGATGTGTGCCAGCACTTCCGGCGACATGCCCTTGCCGGTATCGGCGATGCTCACGCTCACCGTATCGGCATCGACACTGGCGGTCGTGATGGTGATGACCCCTTTGTCCTCGATCGCCTGGGCGGCATTCACCACCAGGTTCATGAACACCTGGTTGAGCTGCGACGCCAGGCAGCGGATGCGCGGGATCGCAGCGAACTGCCGCTCGATCGTGCAATGGTATTTCCACTCGTTGCGCGCGATGTTGAGGGTCGATTCGATGCCCTGATGCAGGTCGTGCCACTGCCAGTCGCGGTTGTCGACGCGGGAAAAGTCCTTCATGTCCTGCACGATGCGGCGCACCCGCCCGATGCCCTCCTGCGATTCGGCGAGCAGCGCGCGAATGTCGTCGCGGAGAAAGTCCAGATCGATCGACTCGCGCAGCCGCCGCACCTCGGCGAAACGTTGCGGCCCTTCCGGGGCGGCTGCGGCCTGCTCGTAGGCGTCGATCAGACTGAAAATATCCTGTACGTAGCTGTCCAGCGTGCTGAGGTTGGCGCCGACGAAACCAACCGGATTGTTGATCTCGTGGGTGACGCCGGCCGCCAGCTGCCCCATGGCGGCGAGCTTTTCCGACTGCAGCAGGGCCAGCTGGGCCTGCTCCAGCGCATGGGAGCCCGTTTCCACCTGGTCGACCAGGCGCTCGTTGTGCTTCTTCAGCATGTCGCGGGCGGCCTTGGCATCGAGCTGCGCGCGCACGCGCGAGAGCACGATCGGCCCGCTGATCGGCTTGTGGATGTAATCCGCCGCACCGAGTTCGAAACCCTGCAGTTCGTCGCGCTCGTCCTGCATCGCGGTGATGAAGATCACGGGAATATCGACCGTCGCCGCATCGGCGCGCAGCTGGCGCATGACTTCGTAGCCGTTCATGTCCGGCATCATCACGTCGAGCAGGATCAGGTCGGGCCGCGGTTCGCTGTGCGCCGCCCGCAGGGCGCGCTCGCCCGAGTTGACCGCGCGCACCCGGTAGAGCGGCTGCAGCAGCGTACCCAGCACCGTCAGGTTGTCCGCCGAATCATCGACGACAAGGATCGTGGCGCCCGGCGGCGGGCGGTGGGCGCGATGGACGGAGCTATGGGAAGGGGGATTCATCACAGTATCCACTTCTGTTTTAGTGTTCGTCGGGCAGCGTCGCATCGGCGATTTGCGCCAGCACGCGATTGGCCAGTCTCAGCCGGCGGTCGGCAATCGCCTGCGCCACGGCGCAGCGCAGTTCGTGATCGATCAGCGGTTTGGTCAGGAAGGCCTGGATATGCGCCAGATCGAGCGCGACCGTCACGCCCTCCATGCCCACCGCGCCGGACAGCATGATAGTGGCGCAATCGGGTTGTTTGGCGGTGAAGGCCGCCAGGAAACGCGCGCCATCCATCACCGGCATGCGGTAATCCGTGATGACGCAGGAAAAGCGCTCTTCTTCCGCCAGGCGCAGGCCCTCCAGCGGCGTGGCCGCAATCCGCACGGCGACACGCGGCACGCTGCCATCCATGACCATGCCGGTTTCGCGGAACACCTCGTCGAAGAGATTGCCGCGCCGCAGGCTGCGGGCCACGGCATGGGCGAAATTGAGGTCGTCATCGACCACGAGAACCGGCTCGACCTCGTTGAGGCTGCCGATCGGCAACTCGATGCCCTGCTGGCGCACCCGCTCGGCCAGCCGCCGGTGTTCGCGACTGGCCCGCGACAGGCCGATCGTCTGCGTCAGGGTGGTGCGCAGGAAATAGCGGCTCCACGGCTTCGGCAGGAAACGATAGATGTGCGTTTCGTTGATCAGGCGCACCAGGGCCGCGAAATCCGTCTGGCCGGACAGGACAATGCGCGGGCAATCCGGCTGCAGGCGATGGAAGGCCGCCAGGAACTCCAGGCCATTCATGCCCGGCATGCGGTAATCCGACAGCACCGCCGCAAACTCCTGCGTGGCCGCCCGGTCGAGCGCCGCCTGCGGATCGGTGAAGGTTTCCAGCACCAGCGGCGGGGCGGCGAAAGACGCCACCGTCAGCTCGCGCCGCAAGGCATTCAGGATTGCCGCTTCGTCATCGACGACCAGGATCGGCCGCGCTTCCGGCAAGTCATGCCCGGCCTGATTCAGGGACGATTCACACATCGACGATTCATGCAGCGGCTGGGTCATGCGCTCATTGTGGCCTGAAATAGGTGGCAATGAAATGACTGACTGCATCGATGCGGCCGAACAGGCTTTCCGCACTTTCGTCCCACTGCAGGCCGAGCTGCTCGCAGGCCGCCTCCGACAGCGAGGTCACCCGCGGGCTCGTGCCGCCAAGGTCGAGGGCATTGCTCAGCACCTCGGCCACATGGACGACGGCGACCAGCGGCTCCTGCAGCGCACTGTCGGGCGCATGATGATGGCGGATCGCGGCGCACACCGGCGCGGGCAACTGCCAGCTTTCCGCCAGCCAGCCACCGATGGTCGAATGATCGACCCCGAACCGGGCGCGCTCGGCCGCCTCGATGCTGGCCTCGCCGCGCGCCGCCGCCTGCCAGGCCGACGCAAACGCCTCGGGATGGAAGCGGAACAGCCATAGCTGCCCGACGTCGTGCAGCAAGCCGGCGATCATCGCGGCATCGCTCGACTGATGGACATGCTGGGCCAGCAGGCGGGCGCAGACGCCCGCGGCCGCGCTGTGCTCCCAGAAGCCCGGCGACAGCCCCGGCGGCAACGCCCCGCGCAGGAAGCCGGCCAGGCTGGTGACGATGGTCGTCTGGCGCAGCCGGGTCAGGCCGATCATCGAGGTGGCGGTATATAGATCACGTACCTTGCCGTCGCGCCGCGAGTGGCTGGCGGCGGCATTGGCGATGGCGAACACCTGCGCGGACAGCACCGGGTCGCGGCTGACATGGGCAACCAGGTCGCCCACATTCGCCTCCGGATCATCGAGCGTCGCCAGGACGTCATCGATCACGCGCGGGAAAACCGGCAGCGCATCGCGGCGGGCCAGCACTTCCTCGCGGGTGACCGGTACGGGGGGCCGGGTGCTCATGTCAGTGGCTCCGGTAGGCCAGCACGCGCCGGTACAGGGCACCGACGGCGGGCTTGCCAAGATCGGCTCCCGCGAAAATCTCCGCGACGCGCGCCGCGGCCGCCGCCGTCTCGGCCGCCACCGCGGCCTCGCTGCGCGTATCCGGCAGGGCGATGCACAGATACTCCGTGCCGTGGGCGGCCAGCTGGCGCAGGTCGACCTCGGTCAGCGCATGCTCGGCCGGCAAGGTGAACCGTACCACGTGGCGATCCGCGATCCTGACCGGCTCGGCCAGCACCATGCCGACGCCCACTTCATGAAAAGGCAGGTAGCGCTTGCGAATCTTCCGTAGCGCCTCATTACCCGTGCTATCGCTGATCGTCATCAAGTTTGGCCTCTAGCATTGGTATTGAATACCCATACGTCAATTTTTACCAGTGTCGATTATTACAGAATAATCGCATTATATGCAACGAAATGATATTTTGTAATAAACTGCACTGACTCGTTAAATCAGGGGAAATCATGAACGACAAGGCAGGATCAAATCCGGGTGGCGCAGCCGAGCCACGCACCGTCCTGATCGTCGACGATACGCCGCAAAACCTGACGGTCCTCGGTGAATTGCTACAGTCCGAGTATCGGGTGCGGGCCGCCAATTCCGGCGAACGCGCCCTGCGCGCGGTCGGCACCCTGCCGTGTCCCGACCTCATCCTGCTCGACATCATGATGCCCGGCATGGATGGCTATGAAGTGCTCAAGCGCCTGCGGGCCGACGCCGCCACCCGCAACATCCCGGTGATCTTCATCACGGCGATGACGGCCGAAGCCGACGAAGAGCGCGGCCTCGAACTCGGCGCGGTCGACTACATCACCAAGCCGTTCAGCCCCGCCATCGTGCTTGCCCGCGTGCGCGCACAGCTCGAACTCAAGCAGGCGCGCGACCGGCTGGCGCGTCAGAACGAATGGCTGGAAGCCGAAGTGCAGCGCCGCATGCGCGAAAACCTGCTCGTCCAGGACATGAGCATGAAGGCGCTGGCGGTACTGGCCGAAACGCGCGACCTCGAAACCGGCCACCACATCACCCGCACGCAGATCTATGTCGAGCTGCTCGGCCGGCACCTCGCCGCTCATCCGCGTTTCGCGGCGGCACTGGCCGGCAAGTCGCTCGAACTGATCGTCAAGGCCGCGCCGCTGCACGACATCGGCAAGGTCGGCATCCCCGACGCCGTGCTGCTCAAACCCGGCCGCCTCGACGCCGACGAGCTGGTCGTGATGAAAACCCATGCCGCCATCGGCGCCGCCGCCATCGACAAGGCGATGCGCGAGGTGCTGACCGGTGCCGACGACGCCACCGTCGACCAGGCGCCCGGCGCCTTCAACTTCATGCGCGTGGCGCACGAGATCGCCCTCACCCACCACGAGAAATGGGACGGCAGCGGCTACCCCGCCGGGCTGGCCGGCGACGCCATCCCCGTTTCCGGCCGCCTCATGGCCCTGGCGGACGTCTTCGATGCCCTGTCCTGCCGTCGCGTCTACAAGCCGCCGATGCCCTTCGACAAGGTTCGCGCCATCATCATCGAAGGGCGCGGGCAGCATTTCGACCCCGACGTAGTCGATGCCTACCTCGCCCTGCGCGAGCAGTTCGAGGCGACGGCCACGCGGCTGGCCGACTCGGTCGCCCCGTCCGCACCAGCGACCCTGTAATGGCCGCACCGACCGCCGTCCCGCCAGCGCCGACTTTTCTGCCGCGATGACCGCGTCACGCCGCCTGCCCCCCTATTTGCTGATGTTCTTCCTGCCGGTACTGGCGGGAGCGCTGCTGGTCGGAGTCCTGATGCTGCTTTCCTTCGGGCGCCTGCACGATGCCCACCAGGCGGCCAGCCAGGCGGAAAAACGCGACCTGTACCGCATCCGCGCCGTCAGCGAACTGGGCAACGAAATCGCTCTGCTGCTTAAACAGGCCGACCATGGCGCCGCTGACCACCACCATGATCCGGCGGCCTTGGCCGACCAGCTGCACCTGGCCGGCGCGCAGCTGTTGCGGCTGGAGCAGGAATTGCCCGACCACGCCGACCTGGCGCGCGCCCGCGCGCACTTCGACCAGTTCCGCGGCGCCATCGAACAGGTCGTGGCTGCCGGCGACGACAGCAGTGCCGGCCGCGATCACCTGCTGCAGGCGCTGCGCTGGCAGCTGCGCATCACCGGCGATTTGCGCCGCATCCGCGACGAACTGACCGCCGCCACCGAACAGCGCATCCAGCAGCATTCCGGAGAAATCCGGCAACACGTGGCGCTGATCGCCAGCTATGGCGGCGGGCTGGTGCTGTTTCTGCTGCTGTTGTGGTTTCTGGCGGCGCGCTACCTGTCGCGGCGGCTCGACGCGCTTTCCGGCGTGCTGCAGGCCCTCGCCGCCCACGAAACCGACCCGCCCGAACTGGCGGATACGCGCCGGCTCGCGCACCAGGGCAGCAACCCGCTGGCCACGCTGGCGAACGCCCTGCTGAGGCTGCGCGATGCCCAGATCGAGCACCGCCAGGCACTGGAACGCGAGCACGCGCAACGCGAACTGCTGCGCGCCGTACTCGAAGAAGCGCCCGACGCCATCGAACTGATCGACCCCGACGACCTTTCCTTCGTCGAGATCAACCAGGCCAGCTACCGCATGCTCGGCTATAGCCGCGAGGAATTCGGCAACAAGCGCCTGACCGACATCCAGGCGGACAAGACCGAAGCGGAGCTGCGGGACATGCTTCCGCAGCTCGTCGCCCAGGGCGGCGTGGAATTCGAGAACCGCCATCGCCGCAAGGATGGCCGCCTCATCGATACCCGGGTACGCGTGCGCCCCTTCGAGCGGTACGGCAAGACCTACCTGCTCGGCATCTGGCGCGACATCACCGCCGAAAAGAAAACCCTCGCGGAACTCGCCGACTACCGCGACGCGCTCGAGCGCAAGGTCGCCCAGCGCACCGCCGAACTCAGTCAGGAGCGGGACCGCGCCGCGAACCTCAGCCGCGACTTCCAGCTGATCCTCGACACCTCGCCCGACATCATCGTGCTCAAGGACGACGCACACCGCTTCCGCGCCGTCAGCCGCACCTACATCCTCGCCAGCGGCAAGCACAGCCCGGCCGATTTCATCGGCAAGACCGCCGAGGAAGTGTTTTCGCCGGCGCTGGCCACGCAGATCCGTGCCGAGGAAGAAACCCAGCTGATCAGCGGCCGCGACGTGATCGTCGAGGAACGCAACGTCAAGCTGGCCGGCGATCGCCGCCAGGTCATGTCATTCACCCGCAGCATTCTGCGCGACGGTGCCGGCCGGCTGGCCGGCTTCCTGATCCTGGCCCGCGACATTTCGGAGCAGGCCCGCGCCACCCAGCGGCTCGCCGAGCAGGAAGAACAGCTGCGCCTGCTGCTCGAATCGACCACCGAAGGCATCTTCGGCATCGATCCCGCCGGCGTCATCACCTTCGCCAACCGTGCCGCCGCCCGGCTATTGGGCTACCCGCACGCGGAACAGATGATCGGCCTGCCATCCCACGAAGCGACCCACCATCACCATGCCGATGGCCGTCCATATCCCGCCGCTGACTGCCCGATCACGCGGTCGGTGCGCGCAGGCATCACGCTCCGCAAGGATGACGAAGTGTTCTGGCGCAGCGATGGCCGCGCCTTCCCGGTGTCCTACAGTTGCGCGCCGATGCAGCGCGACAAGCTCACCGTCGGTGCCGTGGTCTTTTTCCACGATGTCAGCGCGCGCAAGCAAAGCGAGGCCGCGCTGCTCGACGCGATGGCGGCCGCCCAGGCGGCCAGCAAGGCCAAGAGCGAATTCCTCGCCAACATGAGCCACGAGATCCGCACGCCGATGAACGCCATCATCGGCCTCACCCACCTGCTGCGCCGCGATGTCAGCGAGCCGCGCCAGGCCGGACATCTGGTCAAGATCGCCGACGCCGCGCACCATCTGCTCGGCATCATCAACGACATCCTCGACCTGTCGAAGATCGAAGCCGGCAAGCTGGAGATCGAGGCCACCGATTTCGAGGTCGAGCGCGTCATCGACAACGTCGTCAGCCTGCTCCGCGAGCGCATCGAGGCCAAGGGCCTGTTCCTGACGCTCGACATGATCGCGCTGCCGCCCCTGCTGCACGGCGACGGCCTGCGCCTCGGCCAGATCCTGCTCAATTTCGCCGGCAACGCCGTCAAGTTCACCGCACACGGCAGCATTACCCTGCATGCCCGCGTCGTCGCCGCCGACGACCGCGGCCCGACGCTCCGCTTCGATGTCTGCGATACCGGCATCGGCGTCACCGCGGAGCAGCGCGACCGCCTGTTCCAGCCCTTCGAGCAGGCCGACACCTCGACCACGCGCAAATTCGGCGGCACCGGCCTCGGGCTCGCCATCAGCAAGCGCCTGACCGACCTGATGGGCGGCCAGATCGGCGTCGATAGCGTGCCCGGCCAGGGCGCCACCTTCTGGGTCGAGCTCCCGTTCGGCTGGCCGGCTCCCGCCAGCACCGAGTTGCCGCCCGCCAGTCCGGCGCAGTTGCCGCCCGACGAAGTCGAACGGCGCCTGCGTGCCCATGCCGGCACCCGCCTGCTGCTCGCCGAGGACAACCCGCTCAACCAGGAAGTCGCGATGGAACTGCTGGCCCAGCTCGGCTTCGATGTCGACCTCGCCGAAAACGGCCAGGTCGCCGTCGAACTGGCGCGCCAGCACGCCTACCCGCTGATCCTGATGGACATGCAGATGCCCGTGCTCGGCGGACTGGAGGCGACCCACGCCATCCGCGCACTGCCCGGCCATGCCGCGACGCCGATCCTCGCCATGACCGCCAATGCCTTCGACGAAGACCGCACCGCCTGCCTGGCCGCCGGCATGAACGATCACGTCGCCAAGCCGGTCGATCCGGAAGCGCTGTACGGCGCACTGCTGCGCTGGCTGCCCGCAGCGGGAGCACAGCCCGCCGTCCCGCCGGCGCCGACTTTTGCCCCGGCGGCGGGTCCGAGCGACGACCTGCGCGCGCGCCTCGCGGCGGTGCCGGGACTCGACCTCGCCGCCGGCCTGCGCTCGGTCGGCGGCCGCCTCGCGCTGTACGAACGCGTGCTGCGCAAGCTGCTCGAAAACGCGCTGCTCGACGACCTCGCCCGCGCCTTGACGGCACAGGATCAGCCCACCGCCCACCGCATCGCCCATACCTGGAAAGGCGTCGCCGCCACCGTCGGCGCGCACACCCAGCACGAGCGCATCATCGCCATGGAAGCCCGGCTCAAACCGGCCGACGCCAACCTCGCCGACCCGGCCCTGCAGGAAACGCTGGCGCAATTGCGCACCGATTTCGCCGCACTCTGTGACGACCTGCGCCAAGCCCTGCCGGCAACCACCGCGGACGCCGCCGTAACCACCGGCGCTGCGACCACCACCGCCGCGGCGCCTCCCGATCCCGCCGCCGTGCGCCGCGTGGCGGACGAGCTCGATCTGCTGCTCAGCCGCGACGACTTGGCTGCCGTCGCACTGTGTCGCGCCAACCTCGCCCTGCTCACTGCGGCCTTCGGCCCCGCCGCGCGTCGCCTGCAGCAGCAGGTCGACGATTTCGCCTATGAGGAAGCCCTCGCCACCCTGCGTGCAGCCCGCGAGTCGGACTACACTGGCTCCAAGGTATCCACCCCGACATGACCTCCCGCCCACTTTCCCGTCCCGTCATATTCCTGCTTGGACTGCTATTGCCGGTCGCCCTGCTCATGCTCGTCGGCCAGGGCTTGATCCTGTTCTCGGTAGCGAAGATGAATGCGGACATCCGCAGCGCCACCGCGAGCCAGAATGCCGACATCGAACGTCTGATCGGCAACAGCCAGCTGCTGGAGCACCTGACAACCACGCAGCAGCGCCTGTTCCTGACGCTCGAAAGCGTAGCCGACGCGCGGCATGCGCCGGCCGACCTGGACACCATACGCGGCACCGTCGTCGCGCGACTCGACGAGATGGAGCGCGATCTGCACGCGATCGAGACGCTGGCCGGCCACACGGCGGGCGGACATGACGAAGTGTTGCACGACCTGGCACGCTACCGCAGCGCCGCGCTGCAGGCGGTGGATCGCGTCGTCGCCGACCCCGCGGCCGCACGGCGTCATGTCGATATCGCGCTCGCCCATCACCTGCGCATCACCCAGCATGTCCGCGCCATCCATCGCGAATTGCTGTCGTCCGTACGCAACCACGCCCAGGCCAAGCAAACCCGCGTCGAACAGCACGCGCACCGGATCATTTCGACCGGCCTGGCCCTGACGGTCATTCTGCTGCTCGGCTGGCTGCTGTTCGGACGCTGGCTTGCCGGTCATCTGTATCGGCTCAGCGCGACCCTGCATGCCCTGGCCAAGGGCGATACGGTCCCACCGCTGCTGCCGCAGGTCGAGTCCATGGCCCGGCGCGGCGACGGCCTGCTGCACGATCTGGCCGCGGCCGTGCTGGCCTTCCGCACCGCCCTGATCGGCAAGCAGACCGCGCAGGCCGTCCTCGGCGAGCGCATGAAGGAGCTGGCCTGCATCTTCGAGGTCACCCGCCTGACCGAGCGCGACGATCTTTCGCTCGACGAGATCCTCACCGCCACGACCCGCCATCTCGCCGCAGCGATGCAATGGCCCGAGCAGGCACGCGTGCGTATCGAGTGCGGCGGCCATATTTTCGGCGCTGCGGTCAGCGGCGACCTCCTGCGTGCCGACTTCATCGGCCGCGACCAGCAGCCGGCCAGCATCCAGATCGGCTATGCCGAACCCCTGCCGGCGACGGCAGGCCCGCACTTCCTCGACGAGGAAGTCGAACTGGTCGAAAACATCGCCGCGCGTCTCGGCATCGTCATCGAACGCCGGCGCGCCGCCGTCGAGCAACGGGAAATCCGCGAACTGCTGCAGACGATCTTCGACGAATCGCCGATCGCCATCGAACTGGCGGATGCCGCCACCTTGCGCTACCTGGAGGTCAACCGGGTCAGTTGCGAATTGCTCGGCTACAGCCGCGAGGATCTGCTCGGCATGAAGGTCATGGACATCCAGGCCGACATCACGCCCGAGGTGATGCAGGGTCTGGTCGCCGACCTGCTGGCCCGCGGCGGCGCCCAGTTCGAGAACCGTCATCGCACCAAGGATGGCCGCCTCATCGACGCCAGCGTCAACGTGCGCGTGGTGCGGCGCGGCGGCCGCGACTACCTGCTCGGTATCTGGCGCGACATCAGTGCCGAGAAGGCGGCGCAGGAACATGTCCGCATGCTGTCGATGGCCGTGGAGCAGAGCCCGAACCCGGTCGTCATCACCGATCTCGCCGCCCATATCACCTATGTCAATGCCGCCTTCGAGCGCTCGACCGGTTATGCGCGCGCCGAGGTGATCGGCCAGAATCCGCGCCTGCTGCGCTCCGGCGAGACGCCGGCCGCCACCTACGCGTCGCTGTGGCAGACGCTGTCCGTCGGCGCGGTCTGGCAGGGCGAGTTCATCAACCGGAACAAGCGGGGCGAACGTTGCCTTGAAGCGGCCGTCATCGCGCCGCTGCGCAATGCCGCCGGTCAGACCACCCACTACGTCGCGGTCAAGGAAGACATCACCGTCCAGCGGCAGACGGAAGAACAGTTGCTCCAGCTGCGGCTGGCCGTCGACCAGAGCCCGGAAAGCATCGTCATCACCAACCTCGACGCGCAGATCCAGTACGTCAACGACGCCTTCGTGCGCAACACCGGCTACAGCCGCGCAGAAGCGATCGGCCTCAACCCGCGCGTCCTCAAATCCGGCAAAACGCCGCCCGAGCGGTATATCGCCATGTGGCAGACGCTGAGCAACGGCCAGCCCTGGAGCGGCGAGGTCATCAACCGCCGCAAGGATGGCAGCGAATACGTGGAATGGGCGCACATCAGCCCGATCCGCCAGCCGGACGGCCGCATCACGCACTACCTGGCGGTGAAGGAAGACATTACCGAGAAGAAGCGCAACGCCGAGGAACTGACGGCCTACCGGAGCAATTTGGAAAAACTGGTGGCGCAGCGCACCGCCGAGCTGAGCGAGGCGCGCGACGCCGCCGAGGCCGCCAACCGCACCAAGAGCGAGTTCCTGGCCAACATGAGCCACGAGATCCGCACGCCGATGAACGCCATCATCGGCCTCACTCATTTGCTCAAGCGCAGCATCCGCGACGCGCGCCAGAGCGACCAGCTCGACAAGATCGGCGCCGCCGCCCACCACCTGCTGGCCATCATCAACGACATCCTCGACCTGTCGAAGATCGAGGCCGGCAAGTTCCACCTCGAAGACACCGACTTCGAGACCGAGCGCATCATCGACAACGTGGTCGCCCTGATCCGCGACAAGGCCGAGGCCAAGGGCATCGAGCTGGTCGCCAGCCTGCACGGCGTGCCGCCGGTGCTGCGCGGCGACGGCCTGCGGCTCGGCCAGATCCTGCTCAATTTCGCCGGCAACGCCGTCAAATTCACCGAGCACGGCAGCATCACGCTGCGCGCCGCCGTCGTGGCGGCACAGGACCAGAACCTGAGGGTGCGTTTCGAGATCGCCGACACCGGCATCGGCATGACACCCGAACAGCAGGCCCGCCTGTTCCAGCCCTTCGAGCAGGCCGACACCTCGATCTCGCGCAAATACGGCGGTACCGGCCTGGGCCTCGCCATCAGCCGCCGGCTGACCGAACTGATGGGCGGCCACATCGGCGTCGACAGCCAGCCCGGCCGGGGCAGCACGTTCTGGATCGAGGCCCCCTTCGGCTACGGCCATGCCAGCGAACCCGCACCGCGTCCGCGCATCGACACCCGGGGCCTGCGTGCGCTGGTCATCGACGATCTGCCGGAAGCGCGCGAATCGCTCGCCGACATTCTGGAAATGAGCGGCATGCGGGTCGAGACCGCGGCGGACGGTGCAGCCGGGCTGGCCAGCATCGCGGCCGCCGCTACGTCCGGCACCCCGTTCGACATCGTCCTGTGCGACTGGCAGATGCCCGGCATCGACGGCATCGAGGTCGGCCGCCGCCTGCGCAATGTTCGCCCCGCACCGGCCTGCATGCTCGTCAGCTCCTGCGCGGCGGAAATCGGGCTCGACCATCTGGTGGCGGGCGGCTTCGGTGCGCTGCTGCAAAAGCCGGTGACACCCCGCCAGCTCGACGAGGCCGTGCAGAAGCTGCTGTCGGGGCAGCACCTGCCCCTGGCGGTGGCGCCCGCTGCGGCCGGACTGGCCGAGAAACGCCTCGCCGCCCATGCCGGCGCGCGCGTGCTGCTCGCCGAGGACAACCCGATCAACCAGGAAGTCGCCCTGGAATTGCTGAGCCAGGCCGGCCTCGAAGTCGATGTCGCCGAGGATGGCCAGATCGCCCTCGACATGGCGCGCCAGCACGCCTACGACCTGATCCTCATGGACATGCAGATGCCCGTCATGGGCGGGCTGGATGCGACGCGGATGATCCGCACCCTGCCGGCGCACGCGCAGACCCCCATCCTGGCGATGACCGCCAATGCCTTCGACGAGGACCGCGAGGCCTGCCTCGCCGCCGGCATGAACGACCACATCGCCAAGCCGGTCGATCCCGAGGTGCTCTACGGTGCGCTGCTGCGCTGGCTGCCGGCCCGCGGCAGCGCTGGGGCCACCGATGCAGCTGATGCAGTGAATGCCACTGGGGCCATCGCTGCCGCTGCGACCAATGCCGTCCCGCCCGCGCCGACTTTTTCGGCGGCAGGCCCGGACGACGCCCTGCTCGCCCGCCTGGCGCGCGACACCGGGCTCGACACGGCGCTGGGACTCAAGTCGTCCGGCGGCCGCATCAAGCTCTACCTGCGCCTGCTCGACAAGTTCACCGCCAGCCCTCTGCCCGCCGAGCTGCTGCAGTCTCTGGCGACCGGCAATCTGGAGGCCGCCCGGCGCGCCGCTCACACCTTCAAGGGCATCGCCGCGACAGTGGGTGCCGCGGCGCTGCGCGATACCGCGCTGAGTCTCGAAGCCGGGCTGCGCGACGCCACGGCCATCGCCCCGCCGCTGCAGGAACAGGCGGCGCTGCTGGCCGGCGACTTCAGCCGGCTGAGCGAGGCTTTGCGCGCTCTCCTGCCCGGGGAGTCCGGTATGGCGGCAGCCCGCCCGTCCAGCAGCGTTTCCGCCTATGACCCGGCAGAGCTGCAGGCCGTCGTCGCCGAACTCGACGCCCTGCTCGGCGCCGACGACATAGCCTCCGCCCACTGCTGGCGCGAACACGCCGCGTTGCTGGAGGCGGCCTTCGGCCGGCAGGGCAAGGCCATCCAGCGGCAGATCGAGGCGTTCGCCTTCGATACGGCCCTCGACCTGCTGCGGGCGGCCGTCGCTACCCTGCCCGCCCACCCCATCCAGAGCAGCCCGCACACCCCGAGCGTACCGACATGATGACGAAACCCACCGAAACCGTCCGCATCCTGCTCGTCGACGACAGCCGGATGTTCCAGTCGATGTTCGTGCGTCAGCTGGAATCGCCCCGCCACCAGGTGCTCACCTGCAACAGCGGCAGCGAGGCGCTGGCGCATCTGGACGGCGCGCCGGTGGACTTCATCTGCTCGGCCTTCTACCTGTCCGACATGGAAGGTATCCAGCTCTGCCGGCAGGTGCGCGACATGGCGCACTACGCCCACATTCCGTTCGCGCTGCTGACTTCGGTCGATGACGAAACGCAACTGACCCGCGCGCTGCCGGTCGGCGTGACCGACATCTTCAACAAGCGCGACGTCGACCAGTTGCTGGCCTTCATCCAGCGCTTCACCGACGTGCGCCGGCGCATCGATGGCCGCATTCTTTATATCGAGGATTCGCCGGCGCAGCGCGAGGTGCTGAAAGCGATTCTCGAAGAGCACGGACTGACGGTGGACGCCTACGGCACCGCCGAGGCCGGCCTGGCCGCCTTCGAGCAGGCCGACTACGACCTGGTGGTGACCGATATTGTGCTCGACGGCCGCATGAGCGGTGCCGGCCTGGTCAACCAGATCCGCCGCCGCACCGATGCGCGCGGCGACGTGCCGGTGCTCGCCGTCACCGCCTTCGACGATGCGGCGCGCCGTCTCGACCTGTTCAATCTCGGCATTTCCGACTATGTCATCAAGCCCGTGGTGGCCGAGGAGCTGTTCATCCGCGTCTGCGGCATCATCCAGCGGCGGCGCATGCAGGCACGCATCGACGCCGACCGCCGCGCCCTCGAAGAGGCCCGCGCCGCGGCCGAAGCGGCCAGCCGCAGCAAGAGCGAGTTCCTCGCCAACATGAGCCACGAGATTCGCACGCCGCTGAACGCCGTGATCGGCATGGCCCACCTGCTGCAGCGCGACGAATCCGATCCGCAGCGCAAGGCGCAGGCCGGCCGCATCACCCTCGCGGCCCGCCACCTGCTGGCCATCATCAACGACATCCTCGACCTGTCGAAGATCGAAGCCGGCAAGCTGCAGCTCGAACAGACCGATTTCGTGCTCGCCGAGGTGGTCGGCAACGTCATCGACCTGATGCAGGAAAGCGCCGCGGCGAAGGGCCTGGCGCTCAGGACCGATCTCGCCGACCTGCCGGCACAGCTGCACGGCGACGGTCTGCGGCTCGGCCAGATCCTGCTGAATTTCGTCAGCAATGCCATCAAGTTCACCGCGCGCGGCGACATCTGCGTGCGCGCCCGGCCCCGGACGCAGGACACGGGCACGCTGACGGTGCGCTTCGAAGTCGCGGACAGCGGCATCGGCCTGACCGCGGAGCAGCAGACCCGGCTGTTCGAGGCCTTCGAACAGGCGGATGCCTCGACGACGCGCAAATATGGCGGTACCGGGCTGGGGCTGTCGATCGCCCGCCGCCTGACGGAACTGATGGACGGCCGCATCGGGGTCGTCAGCGCCCCCGGGGCCGGCAGCACCTTTTGGATCGAATTGCCCTTCGGACAGATCGCCGCGCGCTCAGCAGCGATGCTGGATGTGGCGGATATCGAGGCCGCCTTGCGCGCGCGCGGTCCGCATCGCGTGCTGGTGGTCGAGGACAACGAATTCAACCGCGAAATCGCCGTGGAACTGCTCGACAACGTCGGGATCAGTGCCGATCTCGCCGAGAACGGCCGGATCGCCGTCGAGATGGCCGGCCGCGGCCGCTACGACGCGATCCTGATGGACATGCAGATGCCGGTGATGGGCGGCATCGAGGCCGCCCGCCTGATTCGCCTGCAGCCGGAGCACGTAGCCACGCCGATCATCGCGATGACGGCGAACGCTTTTGACAGCGACCGCGACGCCTGCCTGGCCGCCGGCATGAACGATCATGTACCCAAGCCGGTCGATCCGGACCATCTCTACGCCACGCTGTTGCGCTGGCTTACCCCGGTTCGCCAGGAGTAGCCCCATGACCCGCAACCGCGCCCTGAATCGCCGCCTGCTCGATCTGCTCGGCGCCCTGCTGTGCGCCTGCGCCACGCTGCTGTCCGGGCTGGCAACGGCACAGGCGTCGGCACCGGCGCAGGCACCGGCCGCGCCAGGCGTCCTGCGCGTGGTCAGCGACAACAACTACCCCCCCTTCTTTTTCGAGGATGCCGCCGGCCGTGCCACCGGCTACGTGGCGGACTGGTGGGCGCTCTGGTCGGCAAAGTCCGGCATCGCGGTCGAGCTGCAAGCACTGCCGTGGACCGAGGCGCAGCGGCGCGTGCAGGCCGGCGAGGCCGACGCGATCGACCTGATTTTCCGCACGCCGCCGCGCGAACCGCTCTACGACTTCACCGCGCCCTACGCCGATGTTCCCGTCGCCATCTATGCGCATGCGGCCATTACCGGTATCCAGGACCTCAAGAGTCTGCGCGGCTTCACGGTCGGCGTGATGGCCGGCGATGCCTGCATCGACATGCTGCATCTGCAGGGCATCGACGACCTGCGCCAGTATCCCGACTACACGACGCTGATCACCGCCGCGCTGGACGACAAAGTGCGGCTGTTCTGTCTCGACGAGTACCCGGCCAACTACTACCTGTACCGCGAAGGCGCCCAGCAGACCTACCGCAAGGCCTTCCAGCTCTACGCCGGGCACTTTCATCAGGCTGTCAAGAAGGGCAATGCGGACACCCTCGCGCTGATCGAGCGGGGCGCGGCGCTGATCACGCCGGCCGAAACCGCGGCCCTGCGCGAAAAATGGATGCCGCCGCCGGCCGCCGACTATGCGCCCTACCTGCGCTACTCCGGCATCGGCCTGGCGGTGCTGGCGGCCGTGGCGCTGCTGCTGTTCATCTGGCTGCGCGGCCTGCGCGCAGCGGTCAGGCGCCAGACGGCGGCCCTGCAGGAGAGCGAGGACCGCTTCCGCCACCTGTTCGAGGACACGCGCCAGGCCCTCAGCCTGATCGAGGATGGCCGTTTCGTCGCCGCCAACCGCGCCACGCTCGACATGTATGGCTGCACGCGGCTCGACGAGTTCGTCGGCCAAAGCCCGGTCGATCTTTCACCCGAGTTCCAGCCCGACGGGCAGCGCTCGGCGGACAAGGCGCCCGCCCTGATCGCGCAGGCGTTCGCCGCGGGATCGATCCAGTTCGAATGGGAGCATCTGCGCGTCAATGGCCGGCCCTTCCTCGCCGAAATCATGCTCACCGCGATGCGTCAGGGCGGCAAGGACATGCTGCATGTCGCCTGGTCGGACATCACCGCGCAACGTGCGGCAGAAAACGAACTGGCCGCCTACCGCGCACAACTCGAAGACCAGGTCGCCATCCGCACCGCCGAACTGGCGCAGGCCATCAAGGAACTCCAGGCGGTGTTCGATGCCGCCACGGCCGGCATCGTGTTTGTGAAAGACCGCAAGATCGTCCGCTGCAACCGCACCATGGAGCAGATTTTCGGCTACGGCGCCGGCGAGATGACCGGACAAACCACGTACCGCTGGTATGACGACGAGGCCACCTTCAGCGAGGTCGGGCGCACCATCGCGGCGGCATTCGCCGACCAGGGCTTCTACCAGGAAGACCGGCAGCTCCTGCGCAAGGACGGCAGCCGCTTCTGGGGCCGCATGCGGGCGCAACCACTCGACCCGGAGAATGTCGACAAGGGTCTCGTCGGCATGATCCTCGATATCACCGAGGAACGTCACGCCAGCCTGCAGCTGCAAGAAAAGATGGCCGAATTGCAGGCCATCTACGATGCCGCCGGGTTTGGCATCCTGATGCTGCGCGAGCGCACCATCCTCGGGGCCAACCGCCGCGCCGAGGAGATTTTCGGTTTCGGTCCGGGCAGTCTGATCGGCGTGCCGTCGAGCGCACTCTATGCCGACCAGCAGGACTGGGAAAACGCCGGGAGGGAGATTTTCAGCCGGGCAGTGCAAGGCAAGTCCTACCAGGCCGAGCATCGCGCCCGGCGGCAAGACGGCAGCGAATTCTGGGTCCGCCTGGCCTCCCGCCCGATCGACGTCGAGCACTTTGAAAAAGGCATCGTCGCCAGCATCGAAGACATCACCCGCGAACGTGCCGCCGCCGAGGCGCTGCGCCTGGCCAACGAGGAACAGCAGGCGATTTTCGACACGGCGACGATGGGCTTCGCACTGATCAAGGAGCGCATCCTGATCCGCTGCAACCAGCGCATGCATGAAATGTTCGGCTGGCCGGCCGGCGCGATGATCGGCCAGCCCACGCGTATCTGGTATCCGGACGACGAGGCCGACCGCATCGGCGGCGAGCCGGTGTATGCAACGATCTGGCGCGGCGAGGCCCACAGCCGCGAACAGCAGCTGATGCGCCGCGACGGCAGCCTGTTCTGGGCGCGCCTGATCGGCAAGGCCATCGACGTGGCCGATCATTCCAAGGGCACCGTGTGGGTGATCGAGGACATCACCATCGAGCGGGCCACCTTGGCCGAAATGCAAAAGGCCCGCGAACTGGCGGAAGAAGCCGTGCGCATGAAGTCCGATTTCGTCGCCAACATGAGCCACGAGATTCGCACGCCGATGAACGCCGTGATCGGCATGACCCATCTGGCGCTCAAGACCGAGCTGACCGACAAGCAACGCGATTACCTGCGCAAGATCCAGAGCTCCAGCCAGCACCTGCTGGGGATCATCAACGACATTCTCGACTTTTCGAAGATCGAGGCCGGCAAGCTGGTCGCCGAGCACATCGATTTCGAGCTGGACAAGGTGCTCGACAACGTCGCCGGGCTGGTGGTCGAGAAAACCGCGGCCAAGGGCCTGGAGCTGATCATCGACGTGGCGCCCGACGTGCCGACCCACCTGGTCGGCGATCCGCTGCGCATCGGCCAGATTCTCATCAATTTCGCCAACAACGCGATCAAGTTCACCGAGCGCGGCGAGATCACGCTGCGCGTGAGCATTTCCCATACGCTCGGCAACGATGTGGTGCTGCACTTCGAGGTAAAGGACACCGGCATCGGCATCGCTCCCGAGCATCAGGACCGCCTGTTCAGGAGCTTCGAGCAGGCCGACACGTCGACGACGCGCAAATATGGCGGCACGGGTCTCGGCCTCGCCATCAGCAAGCGCCTCGCCCACCTGATGGGCGGCGAGATCGGCTTCGAGAGCACGCCCGGCGGCGGGTCGACATTCTGGTTCACGGCGCATCTCGGACGGGGCAGCGCCCAGCCGCGCCGCCTGCTGCCCGAGCCCGACCTGCGCGGCCGCCGCGTGCTGGTGGCAGACGACAACGACACCGCCCGCGTGGTACTGGCCGACATGCTGCGCAGCATGACCTTCATCGTCGGCGCGGTCGCCTCCGGACAGGCGGCGCTGGCGGAACTGGCACGCGCCGACGCCGCCGGTACCCCCTACGAGATCGCCTTCCTCGACTGGCAGATGCCAGGCATGGACGGCATTGCCACGGCGCAGTCGATCGCCGCGCTCGGCCTGGGTACCCTGCCGCACGTCGTCATCGCCACCGCCTACGGCCGCGACGACCTGATGGTGGCCGCCAAGGAGGCCGGCATCCAGCATATCCTGATCAAGCCGGTTACCCCCTCGCTGCTGTTCGATACGGCGATGGAAATGCTTGGCGGCGGCGCGCCGCGGCGCCCGAGCGATGAGGGCAGCCTCGTCCTGCCGGCCAATCTGGAGAAGATCGCCGGCTTGCGGGTCTTGCTGGTCGAGGACAACGAGCTCAACCAGGAAGTCGCCCAAGAGCTGCTGACCGCCGCCGGTTGCAGCGTCGAGATCGCCGAGAACGGTGCGGTGGCCGTCGGCAAGGTTACCGAGCGCGACTACGATATCGTGCTGATGGACATGCAGATGCCGGTGATGGATGGACTCGAAGCGACGCGGGTGATCCGCCGCCTGCCCGGACGCGCTGACCTGCCGATCGTGGCGATGACCGCGAACGTCCTCGCCGGCGACCGCGAACGCTGCCTGCAGGCCGGCATGAACGACCACATCGCCAAGCCGATCGATCCGGACGTCCTGTGGCGGCAACTGCTGCAGTGGGCGCCGGCCCGCGCCCCGGGGCAAAAAGTCGGCGCTGGCGGGACGGCAGCGGCGGACGACGTGCCGCAGGCCTTCGCGGCCCTGCAGGCAATACCGGGCCTCGACGCCACGGCCGGCCTGCATCTGGTGATGGGACGCAAGAAGCTGTATCTGTCGCTGCTCGACAAGTTTGCCGCCAGCCAGCAGGATTTTGCGGCGCGGCTGCGCAGCTGTCTCGACAACGACGATCTGCCCGAAGCCGAGCGGCTCGCCCATACGCTCAAGGGCATGGCCGGTCAGATCGGCGCCCAACCCTTGCGCGCGGCGGCGGAGCACCTGGAACTGGCCTGCCGCGCAGGCGCGGCGCGGGTCACGCTCGATGCGCGGCTCGCGGACGTCGCGGCAACGCTCGATCCGCTGCTGGCGGCCCTGCGCGGGCGGAGCGCCGCGGCAGCCGACCAGCCGGTCGCCGCACCGTTCGACGCAACGCGCTTCCGGGCGATCTGCGCCGAGCTGGACCGGAGCCTCGCCGCCGACGACTTCGCTTCCCGGCAACTGCTCGAAACGCATGCGGCCCTGCTGCGTGCCGGCCTCGGCGAGCACTACGCCTGGATTGTCGAGGCGGTGGACGGTTTCAACTTCATCGCCGCGCACGACTGGCTCCAGGAAGCCCTGGCGAAGCGGGACGCCGCCTTATGAGCAGCGCACATGCCGCACTCGCCGGCCGCCGCATCCTCGTCGCCGAGGACGATCCCCTGATGCAGTTCATGCTCGGCGATGTGCTTGAGGAAGCCGGTATCGTCGTCACGCTCGCCGGGGATGGTGCCGCGGCCGTGACGCAGGCGCAGGAAGCCGCCCCGGCCTACGACTGGGTGCTGATGGATGCGGTGATGCCGCGCATGGATGGCCTGGAGGCGACCCGCCAGTTGCGGGCGGACGCCCGCACGGCCGGGCTGTGCATCATCGGCCTCAGCGGCAATGACGATGCGGCCAGCCGCGCCGCCAGCCGTGCCGCCGGCATGAACGACTTTCTCGCCAAGCCGGTCGATCCGGCGCAGCTGCTCGACTGCCTGCGCGAGTGGCTCGGCCGCCCGGCCACGCCATCCATGGCCACCGCGGAAACGGCGGCGGCAGCGGCCGCCACCCCGGCCTTCGACCTGACCAGGCTGGACGAACTCGGCAACGGCGACTCCGTCCGCATCAAGAAATACGCCGACCACTTCCTCACGGCGCTGCACGCCAGCGCGGGCGAACTGGCGCAGGCGCTGGCGGACAACCGCCTCGATACCCTCGCCGGCCTTGCCCACCGCATGAAATCCACCGCGCGCTGGGTCGGCGCAGTGCAACTCGGTGATATCTTTGCCGCTGTCGAACAGGCGGCCAAGGCAGGCCGGGCGGAAAACCTCCCTGCCCTGCTGGATGCCTGCCGTACCGCCGGCGCCGACTTTTCCCTACATCTGCAAGACCACCTCGAACGGCTGAATACCGGAGCACCGCGATGAATCCCTTCCACGTCTGCATCGTCGATGACGACCCGATGGCGCGCATGGTGGCCGCCGACGCCCTCGGCGGGCGCGACTACCAGATCAGCGAATGCGCCACGGGGGCCGCATGCCTGGCGCTGTTCGCGGCCGGCGATCCCTTCGATTTCGATGCCACGCCGGTCGCGCCGCCCGATGTGGTGCTGCTCGACATCGAGATGCCGGAGATGGACGGCTACGAGGTCTGCCGCCGCCTGCGGGAGGGCGGCCACGACGGCACGCAGGTGATCTTCGTTTCCGGCCGCGACGATCTCGAATCGCGCCTCGCCAGCTTCGATGCCGGAGGCAGCGACTTCATCGTCAAGCCGTATGCGCCCAAGGAATTGCAGCATCACGTCGCCAAGGTCGAGCAGCTGGCGCTGCGCCAGCGCGAGCACGCGGAAATGCTGTCCTATGCCCAGAAGACCGCGTTTTCGGCGATGTCATCGATGGGCGAGATGGGCGCGGTACTGCAGTTCATGCGCGATTCGTTTGCCTGCCAGGATGCCGCCGCCCTCGCCGAGCGCATCATCGAGGCCCACCGCGCCTACGGGCTGGCCGTGCTGGTCGGTCTGCGCGTCGGCGACAGCGACACCTACGCCAGCAGCCAGGGCGACCAGACCGAGCTGGAGGCATCGATTCTCGACTATGCCCGCAAGCTCGGCCGCCTGCAGCAGCTTGGCAACCGGCTGGTACTCAACTATCCGCACATCACGCTGGTGGTGCTCGACCTGCCGCTCGCCGACAAGGAAAAGGTGGACCGCCTGCGCGACCACCTCGCCCTGATCGCCGAAGGCGCCGCCGCCCGGGTGCAGGGGCTCGAACTGGAGGCGGCGCGGGCCGCCCAGGCGCGCGGCATCGTCGCCGCAGTGAATGCCCTGACCGAAACCTTCAAGCAGACAGCCGCGCTGCGCGCCTCGAACCACCGTGCCGTGCTCGACGTGGCGGGCAGCTTCGACGAAAAGCTGATCTATGCCTTCCTCGGCATGGGCCTGACGACCGCGCAGGAAACCCAGCTGACGGAGCTGGCCAAGGATGCGATGGGCGAGATCGCCGGCCTGCTCGCCAGCCAGGCCGAACTGGAGCAGCGCCTGCGCGAAGTGACGCTTGCACTGGAGCGGCTGGTCGCCCAGCCGGCCTGAACCCGGTACCCTGAACCGGAACGCTGGGGTCAGGCCGCCGGCCAGCGGCAGCGCAGCATCGTGTCCAGCCGCTCGGCAGCGACATCGAAGTCGAACGCCGACACGGCCGCCGCGAGTTTCTCGAAGTCCGTCCCGAGCCCGGCCTGCAGCAGGGCGGCATGACGCTCCAGCAGGATATTGGCCTTGTAGTCGGCGCTGCCGAGCAGGCCATGCAGTTCCTGGCAGACGGCCCGCAGCTGCTGTTCATCCACGGCAACCGCCGCGGCCGCCGGCAACATCGGCCCGTCCTGCGGCAATTGCGCCTCGATGGCGGGAATCAGTTCGTCCAGGACTTCGCCGATCTGGCCCTTGAGCGAATCGATCACCGCAGGCCCCTCGTGCTGTTGCAGGGCCTGCTCGATCAGCTCGGCCATCGGCCGCACGGTGAGCGCGCCGATCTGGCCGGAAACGCCCTTGAGCGTGTGGGCGAGGCGCACCGCGGTTTCCCAGTCGCGCTCGGCCAGCGCGGCATCGAGATATTTGACGAAATCGCGCTGGGCATCGGCATACTTTTTCAGCAGCGAGATGTAGAGCTTTTCACGTCCCCGCGCCAGCCGCAGTCCGGTGGTGATATCGAGGCCATTGACGCGCCGCAGGGCGGCGATCGTGTCCTGGGCCTCGCGGTTGCCCTCCACGGGCTCGACCGCCTCGGCCTGCGCCGTCCGGACCGGTACTGCGTGCCGGCCCGGCTTGATCCAGCGCAGCAGGGTATCGAGCAGCCGCGCCGGGTCGATCGGCTTGGCGAGATGGTCGTTCATGCCGGCCTGCAGGCAGATCTCGCGGTCGCCGCTCAGGGCATTGGCGGTCATCGCCACGATCGGCAAGGTATCGTGCTGCGGCTGGCGGCGAATGGCACGCGTCGCATTGACGCCGTCCATCACCGGCATCTGCATGTCCATCAGCACCAGGTCGTAGGCGCCGACCACCAGCTTGTCGAGCGCGACAGCGCCGTTTTCGGCGACATCGACGACGAGGCCGACATCTTCGAGCAGCGCGGTGGCCACTTCCTGGTTGAGGGCATTGTCTTCCACCAGCAGCACCCGGGCCCCGGCGATGGCGGCCAGATGGCTGTTCGCCGCCGCGGCCCGGCCCGCTTCCGCCAGGCACGGCAGACTCTGCCCGTCACGCTTGCCCAGCACGTTCATCACGGAATCGAACAGGGTCGAGGCCGTGACCGGTTTCGGAAAGATGTCGGCGATACCGGCGTCCTGCGCCTGCGAGATCAGGTCGTCGCGGCCGTAGGCGGTGACCATGATCATGATCGGCGCCGGCGTCAGCGCCAGCGTCCGGATATGGCGCGCAACGGTGATGCCGTCCATGCCCGGCATCTGCCAGTCGAGGAAGACGATCTCGTAGGGCTCGCCGGACGCCGTGCCGCGCTGCAGCGCGGCCAGCGCCGCCGCACCCGAATCCGTCTCGGTGACGATGAAGCTCATCGAGCGCAGCAGGGTGCCCATCACCTCGCGGGCATTTTCGTTGTCGTCGACGACCAGCAGGCGCCGGCCGCGCAGATCGGGGGTCGGCACGCGGCGGCGCTGCCCGGTGCCGATGCCGAAGCGGGCGCTGAACGAGAAGGTCGAGCCGACCCCGGGCGTGCTGACGACATCGATCTGCCCGCCCATCAGCGTGACGATGCGCTGCGAAATGGCCAGTCCCAGTCCGGTGCCGCCGTATTTGCGCGTGATCGTGTTGTCGGCCTGCTCGAAGCTCCTGAACAGCCGCGAACGCTGCTCCTCGGTCAGGCCGATGCCGGTATCGCTGACGGCGAAGCTGATCGTGATGGCGCCATCGGACGCGCCGGCGGAACGCACCACGATGTCGATCTCGCCGCGCTCGGTGAACTTGGCGGCATTGCCGCCGAGATTGAGCAGCACCTGGCCGAGCCGCAAGGCGTCGCCGACCAGCAGGCGCGGCACTTCGGGGTCGATGTCGATGACCAGTTCCAGCTCCTTGCTGGCGACGCGTTCGCCGAGCTGGCTGGCGACAGTATCGAACAGTTCGTCGAGATCGAATTCGCGCTGCTCGATCTCCAGCTTGCCGGCCTCGATCTTCGAGAAGTCGAGTATGTCGTTGATGACGCCGAGCAGATGCTGACTCGCCCCCTGGATCTTCTGCAGGTAGTTGCGCTGCCCCTGCGTCAGTTCGGTCCTGAGCGTCAGGTGCGCCATGCCCATGATGGCATTCATCGGCGTGCGAATCTCATGGCTCATGTTGGCGAGGAAGGAGCTCTTCGCCACATTGGCGGCATCGGCCGCATCGCGGGCCTCCTGCAGGGCCTGGTTCGACACGACCAGGTCGCGGCGGGCGGTTTCGAGATCGGTGATCGTCTCGCCGAGGTTGAGCCAGCGACGGCGCAGGATTTCCAGCAGGCCGCCGCCAAGCAGCGCGACCAGCAGGAACATGCCGAGATAGCTCAGCATCGCCTGGCGCCGGGCCGGCAGCATCGCCGCCTCGACCGGCTCGAACGGCAGGTTGACGCTGATGCCACCACGGACATCGCCAATCCGGTAGCCCTGCTTCTCGTGGCAGGCCATGCAGGGCTTCTCCACCAGCAGCGGCGCCATGTAGCGCAATTCGCGCCGCTCCTCGGTGGTGACGATGTCGACCGTTTCCCTGCCGCCTGACTCGAAGCCCTGCAGCGCACGGGTTTCCCATTCGTCCGGCGCATTGCTGGGCCGGATCGGCTTCAGGCTGGTGATATGGAAGACGGTTCCGCTCTGGCGCCGGGCGAGTTCGCTGATCAGGCGGGTCATGAAGGCCGGATTGACCATGGTCAGGGCCTGGCCGTCGGCGGTGACGAGATCGCGGCGCGGATGTTCGAGATAGGGGTTTGGCTGGATCTTGTCGCCCACCGGGACATACAGGCCGCCGTGCTCGGCATTCCACGCACGTGTCAGCACGATCATCCGGAACATGTTGCGGGCGCCCTCGGTGGCGACGGCAATGGATTGCTGGCGGATATCGTCGAGGTGGTCGTGCAGGCTGTAGGCGACGACCAGGCCCCAGACCAGCAGCGGCAACAGCCACCAGCGCCGCCGGGCGACGAAACGGGGTACGGCTGGCAGGTCGGCGATGTTCATGCGCGAATCTTCGTTTTCTTGCGTGCGGTCAGGCGTGTGCTGCAACGGCCAGGGCCGGGCCGGATCGCGGCAATTTACTTCTTCAGCAGGTCCTTGATGCAGGCTACCACCTGCAGCGGGCTGAACGGCTTGATGAAGTAGGCATCAGCGCCCCGTGCCATGCCGTCCTCGTAGTCCTGCACCTGCCCGCGCGCCGTCACTATGATGACGCGGGCATGGATCAGGTTCGGGTCCTCCTTGATCGCATCGAGCACCTGAAGCCCATTCAGGACGCCCGGCATCATGACATCGAGTACCACGACGTCGGGGCGCAGTTCGCGGGCCAAGGCGAGGCCGGCCTCGCCGTTGTCGGCTTCCTGTACTTCGTAGTTCTTGCCGAGCGTGATGCGCAGCAGGCGGCGGATGTCGGCGTGATCGTCGACGAGCAAAATCTTGGGCATTCCGTATTACCTCGCCTTTGGTGCCGCCGTGCGCCGCGCCGCCAAACGTTCGGCGATGTCGCGCAGCTGTTCGAAAGGAATCGGTTTCGGCAGGACGGGAACATCCGCCGGCACACCGCCGCGATCGTCGATGTCATTGGCATCCAGGCCGGTGACCACGACGATTTCGAGGTCGGCCAGCTCGGGCTGGGCGCGCAGCGTGCGGATCATTTCGAAACCGTTCATCCCGGGCATGTGCAGGTCGGTGATCACCATGTCGGGCCGGTCGATGCCGATGCGCACCAGCGCCGCATAGCCGTCGGCGACCGACACCACCTGCGGTTGCATCGGCCAGCGCGACAGGACGATCTCATACACGCGGCGCAAGTCTTCTTCATCCTCGACGACGAGGATCGACAGGGGGCCGTTGCTGCGTGCCGAGGGCTGTTTTTCAGGGGCAGCCGCCGCGTGCCTGCCCGATTCCGGCTTGGCGAGCAGACGCTCGACCGATTGTCGCGAGATGCGCCGATGGCCGCCACTGGTTTTCCAGGCTTCGAGCAGGCCGCTTTCACTCCACAACTGGGCTGTGCGCAGTGACACACCAAGAATTTGCGCAGCTTCGCGCGTGGTGCAAAAGGTATGCTGCACCTGTGCTTTACGCGCTTTCGAGCTAAGGTTTTGTGGTTCCATATCCCTTCACCATGTAGATCGCAAGAGGATCTTTTATCATTGCACCTGAACCTGTGGCATCACTCGAAGCGTATCTTAGCAATTATTATCATATATTTCAAAATTGATTATTAAATCGTGGTGAGCCCGAAAAATACCGGCAAACAACGCCCTGACACAGGCGACCCGACGGCACTCGAGGCGGCCGAGCTCTATCGCACCCTGATGGCCGCCTTGCCGGAAGCCGTGGCGATTACCGATGAAACCGGCGCCATCCAGGACTGGAATACCGAGGCGACGGAGATCTTCGGCTGGGCTGCGGCCGATGTCCGCGGCCGGAATCTGGTGGCGACGATCCTGCCGGCGGGCAGCCAGCCCTTCAGCCTGGCAGAGCAGGCGGAACGACGCGACATGCCGTCATGGACACGGCTGGCCGCGCGCCGGCGCGACGGCGACAATTTCATGGCCGAGTTGCGCGTGATCCGCACGGAAATCGACCGCCGGCCGCGCTACCTGGTCATCCTGCGCGACATCTCGGACAGCCTGCTGGCCGAGCAGCAGCTGGTGCAGGCCCAGAAGCTCGAGGCGCTCAGCCACCTCACCGGCGGACTGGCGCATGACTTCAACAACATCCTCGGCATCATCATCGGCAGCCTGGAACTGATCGCGCCGGCGGCCGCGGCAGTGGAAGAACGCGAACTGCTGCGCGCCTCGCTGGCCGCGGCAAAACGCGGGGCCGAAATCACGCGCTCCCTGCTCGCCGTGGCGCGCCGCCGGGCCATCCGGCCGCAGCGCAGCGACGTCAATGCCCTGATCGGGGAAATCGAGCCGCTGCTGCGGCAAAGCGCCGGCCGGAACATCGAGATCGTCTTTTCCGCCAGCGCGCTTCACCCGGTGTGCATGATCGATCCCGGCGGCCTGAACAATGCACTGGTCAATCTCGTCATCAATGCCCGCGACGCGATGCCGGGCGGCGGCCGCATCATCGTCTATACCTACTCCACCGACATCCTGCCCAAATCCCTGAGCGCCCCCCTGGAACTGAAGACCGGCAACTACCTCGTCATCGGCGTCGACGACAACGGCGCGGGCATGACGCCCGAAGTCGCCATGAGCGCCTTCGATCCGTTCTTCACCACGAAGGAACGCGGCCAGGGCACGGGACTGGGACTGGCCATGGTCTATGGCTTCGCCCGCCAGTCGGGCGGAACGGCGCGCATCCAGAGCGCCCCCGGACAAGGCACCTCGGTGCAACTGTTCCTGCCCAGCATATCGCCCTCCTCCTCCGACTCTTCACCATGAACACGCCAACATCACAGCCACCGCGCCCACCCCGCCAGCCCGATCCCGTCCTCGCCACCCTCGCGTCGTCCTTTGCGGTCTTCCGCGCCGGCCAGCCACTGGCCATCGGCATCCACAAAGCCATCCGCGAGCGCCTCCCGGACATCGGCGAAGCCGCCCTGCGCGCAAGCCTCAAGGCTTATACCGCCTCGACGAAATACCTCAAGGCCATCGCCAACAGCCAGCAGCGTTTCGATCTCGACGGGCAGCCGGCCGGGGAAGTCACGGCCGAGCAGCGCCAGCAGGCACAGGACACCCTGAAGGAACGTTTTCGCAAGGCTGCAGAACGCAAGCAGGCGGAACAGGCCGCCAAGGAAAGACAAGAAAAGCTGCAAAAGCTCGCCGAGAAATTCGCCCGGCATTAGCCTGCCGCTTGCTGTGGGGCATACGTACATCACCTCGTGCCTCACCTCGTGTGACGCAGTTGCCGGACGACCGTCAAGACATCATGCCTTGACGCCACGGATCAATCGCCCCTCCCGCTTGGTCGGCCGTCCCTTGAGATCCGATCCCGGTACCGGCGCAAGTTTCCTCAACTCCTGCTCGCGTAGCCGCCGGGCCTCGCTGTCCGGGGTTTCCTGATACAGCAGGCGCGCTTCGGGTGCCGGTCGGCGCTGCCCGGCCATGCCCTGGACGATGACCACGAACACCGTCTGGGCGATCGTGATTTCGAGTTCGTCGCCAAGCTTGAGTTCGCGCGCGGGCTTGACGTGCTCGCCGTTGCATTTGATCTTGTGACTGGCGATGGCGGTTGCGGCAAGACTCCGCGTCTTGAAGAAACGCGCCACCCAGAGCCACTTGTCGATGCGCATGCGCGCGTGGCCCTCCGGGTTCACGCCGCTCAATGCAGGACTTTCTGGCCGCCGCAGCACTGCTTGAACTTCCTGCCGCTGCCGCAGGGACACGGATCATTGCGTCCCACCTTGGGTTCTTCGCGCCGCACCGTCGATTTCGTCTTGCGGACGGGCAGCCACCAGTCCATGATCGCGATGACGCTGTCGCCCAGGGAGGCGGCAAACTCGTCATGCCGTCCCGCCAGCGCCGAGTTTTTCTCCAACTCGTCCCAGCCGGTCTCGGTGCCATACAGCATGATGGGGACCAGCATGTCGTTCCCCTCTTCCGTTTCCATCAGTGGACGCCAAGCCTCTTCGTCGAGCGCCATGCCCTTGATGAAACCGGTACACCACTCATCGATGATGGCAATCTTCTCGCCCTTGTGGTCGCCCTCGTAGAGCAGCGGCTCGAATTCGTCCGGATAGCTGCGAAGCGTAAACAGAATGTCGTTGGCGTGGCGGAACACCAGGGACATCATGCGCTTGGCCTGGGTTCCGCTCTCCCAGGTCATCGGCCCGCCCCAGATGACGGGCATCCACTGGCTGGGTGGCAGTGTATTGGGGCCGATCGACAATGCCGTGAGGAAGCCGTCCAGCATCGAGATGTCCATGGCCTCTTCATTGGTGATGTCGGACATCAGGAACTTGTCGAGCTCATCGAGTTCTTCGTCGGATAGAGGGACATTGAGGTCGGCGTTCATGTCTGCGCATTCACGGGTATGGAGACAACAGCTTGATAAGGAGAGTATAGCCACGCCAGAAAGCGGCGAAAGCGATAGGATGCGAAGCCTGTCCGCAAACAACCCGCCCGTAGCTCATCTGGATAGAGTACCTGGCTTCGAACGGTCAAGTCCGAAATTTGCTGTAAATCTGCTCCGAGCCGGTGAATGACGATTGGGTTTCAGCCCGAGAGGGCAACAACGTTGTTGCCCTCTCGGGCGGCGGCGCAGGCAGCCGCCCATTCGTGATAC
>JAVEWF010000014.1:0-45957 GCA_034004665.1 Rhodocyclaceae bacterium
GCGGTTGTCGAGCAGCAGCACGGTGACGTTGCCGCCGTTGTAGACCATGTCGAGCAGGCCCTGCATGCCCATGTGCAGGAAGGTCGAGTCGCCGATCACGGCGAGGATGCGCTTGTCCTTGTCGGCCGCGCCCCGGCCCTTGTCGAGGCCGAGCGCGATGCCCATCGATGCGCCCATCGAGATGGTCGTGTCGAGCGCGTTCCACGGGTGGCCGGCGCCGAGCGTGTAGCAGCCGATGTCGCCCGAGATGGTGATGTTCTTGATCTGCGCCAGCGTGTAATAGACGCCGAGATGCGGGCAGGCGACGCACATCGTGGGCGGGCGCGGGAAGACGGGTGCGGGTTTCGCGAGGTTTTCGGGAACGGGTTCGCCGAGCAGTTTCGCGATGGCGGGCTTGAGGACGTTGGGCGCCAGTTCGCCCTGGCGCGGCAGGATCTCCTTGCCGAGGCACTCGATGCCGGCGGCCTTGAGCTCGGTCTCGACCAGCGGTTCGACTTCCTCGACGACGACCAGCTGTTCCACCGTCGCGGCGAAGGCGCGGATCTTCTCGAGCGGGATCGGGCAGGAGAAGCCGAGCTTCAGCACCGGGGCGTCGGGAAAGCTTTCCTTGACGTGCATCCAGGCCGGGCCCGACGCGACGAAGCCGACGCGGCGATCCGTGCCGCTGTCGACGCTGTTGAGCGGCGAAGCTTCGGACTCGGCGCGCAGCGTCTTGTCGCGCTCGAACATCAGCGGGATGCGCTTGCCGGCGCCGGCCGGCGTCATCACCCAGCGCGCCGGTTCCTTCTTGAAGCCGCCGGTATTTTCGTGTGCGATGCGCTCGCCGACGGTGACGAGCCCCTTGACGTGGTTGATGCGCGTCGTCATGCGCAGGATCACGGGCACCTGGAACTGCTCCGAGAAGTCGAAGGCGGTCTTCGTCATCGCGTAGGCTTCCTGCGAGTCGGCCGGCTCGAAGACGGGGATGTGGGCGAAGCGGCCCCAGTAGCGCGAGTCCTGCTCGTTCTGCGACGACGACAGTCCCACATCATCGGCGATGGCGATGACGAGGCCGCCGGCCACGCCGGTCAGGGTCAGGGTCATCAGCGCGTCGGAGGCGACGTTCATGCCGACGTGCTTCATGCAGCAGAACGAGCGCGAGCCGGCGAAGGCGGCGCCGATGGCCACCTCCAGCGACACCTTCTCGTTGACCGACCATTCGGAATAGATGTCCGGGTAGGTCGAGATGACTTCGAGCATCTCGGTGGAGGGCGTGCCGGGGTAGGCGGCGGCGACCTTGCAGCCGGATTCCCAGACGGCGCGGGCGACGGCTTCGTTGCCGGAAAGGAGGAGCCTCGACTGGCTCGGCGCGGGCATAACAGCAGCCATGTGTGATCTCGCAAAAGAGGGCGGAAAAAAATAACCCGCGTCACCAAAGGGACTCGACGCAGGTCTCATGGACACGATTATCCGGATTCGGCAGGGGTGCGTCTATATGGGCAAAGTCGGCGCCGGCGGGACGGCGTAATATCCGCGCCCCATGCGCATCGAAGACATCCGCCACCGCCTGCGCGCCCTCGGCGCCAAGCCTTGCCACGAGGACCGGCTGCTGCGCGCCTGGACGCGGGGGCGGCCGCTCGACCACGGTCGCGTCGCAGCGGAAAATGCCCTGCCGTCTGCTTTGCGTGCCGCGCTGCCGGCGCTGGCGGACGAACTGGCCGGGCTGGCGCAGGTGCGCGTCGAACATCCCGGGGCCGACGGTTCCGCACGGCTGCTGGTGGCGCTCGCCGACGGCCAGACGGTGGAAAGCGTGCTGCTGTTGCGCGAGGGGGTTTGCGTGTCGACGCAGGTCGGCTGCGCCGTCGGCTGCACCTTCTGCATGACCGGCCGCGACGGATTGCTGCGCCAGCTCGGCAGCGCCGAGATCGTCGCCCAGGTGGTGCTGGCCTGCCGCCGGCAACCGGTCAGGAAAGTGCAGTTCATGGGCATGGGCGAGCCGGCGCACAACCTGGACAACGTGCTGGAGGCCATCGACCTGCTCGGCACCCACGGCGGCATCGGCCACAAGAACCTCGTGTTTTCCACGGTCGGCGACCGGCGCGTGTTCGAGCGCCTGCCTCAAGGGCCGGTGCGGCCGGCGCTGGCGCTCTCGCTGCATTCGACGCAGGCCGAATTGCGGGCGCAGCTTCTGCCCAAGGCGCCGCGCATCGATCCGGAGGAGCTCGTCGAGCGCGCCGAGGCCTATGCCCGCGCCACCGGCTATCCGGTCCAGTACCAGTGGACGCTGATCGAAGGCGTCAACGACGGGGACGACGAGCTGGCCGGCATCGTGCGCCTGCTGGCCGGCAAATACGCCGTGATGAACTTCATTCCCTACAACGAGACCGGGACCGACGGTTACCGTCGCCCGTCGCGCGAGCGCATGGCCGCGATGTCGCGCGACCTGCATCGCCACGGCATCCTCGCCAAGCTGCGCCAGTCGGCGGGGCAGGACGTCGATGGCGGCTGCGGCCAGTTGCGCGCACGGGTGATAAGCTGACGGCTCCAACTGTCGAAAGGAGCATCGCGATGGGCAAGATCCGCGCATGGGCCGCTCCGGGCCCCGGACAGAAACTGGAACCTTACGCGTACGACCCCGGCCCGCTGGGTGCGGACGAAGTGGAGATCGCCGTCGAGTACTGCGGCATCTGTCATTCCGACCTGTCGATGATCGACAACGCCTGGAATTTCAGCCGCTATCCGCTGGTGGCCGGCCACGAGGCGGTCGGCCGCATCGTCGCGCTGGGTCCGCAGGCCCGCGGGCTGCAGCTCGGCCAGCGCGTCGGCATCGGCTGGACCAGCCAGAGCTGCCTGCACTGCACGCCCTGCGTCGGCGGCGAGCCGCATCTGTGCCGCGAATCGCAGGCCACCGTCACCCGGCACGGCGGTTTTGCCGAGCGCGTGCGCGCCCAGTGGATCTGGGCCGTGCCGCTGCCCGAGGGCGTGTCGCCCGCCGCCGCCGGTCCGCTGTTCTGCGGCGGCATCACCGTCTTCAGCCCGCTGCTCGAATTCGGCATTTCGCCCGTCAGCCGCGTCGGCGTCGTCGGCATCGGCGGGCTGGGCCATCTGGCGGTGAAGTTCGTGCGGGCCTGGGGTTGCGAGGTCACGGCCTTCACTTCCAGCGCCGCCAAGCACGCCGAAGCGCGGGCGATGGGCGCGCACCGCGTGGTGGCGAGCGACAACCCGGAAGAGATCGCCACCCTCGCCGGCCGGCTCGACCTGGTCATCGTCACCGTCAACGTGCCACTCGACTGGCAGGCGATCATCGCCACGCTCGGCCCGCACGGCCGGCTGCACTTCGTCGGTGCCGTGCTGGAGCCGATCCCGGTCCGGGTGTTCTCTCTCCTCGACGGCCAGAAAAGCATTTCGGGCTCGCCCATCGGTTCGCCCGCCAGCATGGCGAAGATGCTCGGTTTTTGCGCCCGCCACGGCATCGCACCGCAGGTCGAACACTTCCCGATGAGCCGCATCAACGACGCCATCGGACACCTGCGTGCCGGCAAGGCGCGCTACCGCGTCGTGCTCGATGCCGACTGGAGCGGCTGATCGTTGTAATCTTGTGCGCAGTGTGCAGCCCGCTTTCTGCATGTGCGGTTGATATTCCCACGTTGCCAGGTCCCGACGCATGCTCATCAACCTGATCAACAACATTGCCTTCCTGATTGCTCTGGCGGCGGCGGGGCAGATCGTCATTGCGCGATTTCACAACAACGCGCTGGATCGTCAGGTGCTGCTCGGGCTCCTGTTTGGCGGAGTGACCCTGCTGGGCATGCTCAACCCGGTGAATTTTGCTCCAGGGCTCATCTTCGATGGACGATCGATCGTGCTGTCGGTGGCGGGGGTCGTCGGAGGCGCACTCGCGGCGACGATCGCGGCAGGCATGGCTGCAATCTACCGCTACCAGCTGGGGGGCATCGGTGCGCCCGTAGGCGTCGTGATCGTGCTTGCGTCCGCCTTGCTGGGGGTACTGGCAAGGCAGTGGTGGCTGCGACGCGATGCCCCTCCGACGACCATGCACTATCTGGCCTTGGGCGTGGTGGTGCAGCTCGTACAACTGGCCGCATTCACGCAGATTCCCGATCGGGCGGGCTACCCCTTCATCGAACAGGCCTGGTGGGCGCTCCTGCTGTTTTACCCGCTCGGCACGATGCTGCTGTGCCTGATTTTTCGTGATCACGAGCAGCGACTGGAAAACCAGCAGGCATTGCAAACCGTCCAGGAAGCCATGATCCGCGAGCGGTCCATGCTGCGCGCGCTGATCGACGCGCTGCCCGACCTGATCTGGCTGAAGGACGCCAAGGGCATCTACCTGGCCTGCAATCACCGGTTCGAGCAATTCTTCGGGGCCCGCGAGCGGGAAATCATCGGCAAGACCGACTACGACTTCCTCGATAAGGCGCAGGCCGATTTCTTTCGTGCCAACGATCATGCCGCGATGGAAAAGAACAGCCCCTCGGTGAATGAAGAGGAAATCGCCTTCGCTTCCGGCGGCCACCGGGAGCTGTTGAGAACCACGAAAATGGCGATACGCGACGAGAAAGGCCAGCTCATCGGCATTCTCGGGATCGGCTACGACATTACGCAACAACGCGTGGCCGAGCGCGCGCTGGAAAACAGCGAAAAACAATTGCGCTTCGTGCTGGAAGGCGCCGAACTCGGCTTTTGGGACTGGGATATCGCGACCGGTGCGGTTTATCGCAACGAGCGATGGGCCACCATGCTGGGCTACAGCCATGAAGACATCCGGCAGACCACCCAGCAGTGGACAGACTTCATTTTCCCCGATGACCGCAGTCGCGCCTGGGATTCGATCAATGCGGTTCTCGAGGGTCGTGCGAGCATGCACCGGCTCGAATATCGCATGCTGTGCAAGGATGGCAGCATCATCTGGATTCTCGACCAGGCCAGCGTGATGCAACGAGACGCGGACGGCAGGCCGCTGCGCATGTGCGGTACGCATACCGACATCACGGAAATCAAGGCCACGCAGGAGGAGCTGACGCGACATCGCCGCGACCTCGAGAAGCTCGTCGACGAACGTACCCACGAACTGATCCTGGCCAAGGAGGCCGCCGAAACCGCGAACATCGCCAAGAGCGCCTTTCTCGCCAACATGTCGCACGAGATCCGGACGCCTTTGAATGCCATCACCGGCATGGCCCATATCCTGCGCCGTTCGGGGCTGACGTCGCAGCAGGGCGACAAGCTCGACAAGATCGAGTCCGCTGGCGTCCACCTGCTCGAGATCATCAACGCCGTTCTCGATCTTTCCAAGATCGAAGCCGGCAAATTCACCCTGGAGTCTGTTCCGGTCCATGTCGGCATCGTCCTGGACAACATCGTTTCGATGCTGGCCCAGAAGGCCATGGCCAAGGGCATCGTCTTCTCCACGGGCGCCGTCACGCCATCCCGCAATCTGCTGGGCGATCCCACCCGTCTCCAGCAGGCCCTGCTCAACTATGCCGCCAATGCCCTCAAGTTCACCGAGCAGGGGCATATCACCCTGCGCGTCAGGGAAGCCGCCGAGGGAGACGATACCGTCACCCTTCGTTTCGAAGTCGAGGACACCGGCCTCGGCATCGCACCGGAGGTCATCCCCAAGCTGTTCGGCGCCTTCGAACAGGCCGACAACTCGACGACGCGCAAGTACGGCGGTACCGGTCTGGGCCTGGCAATCACCAAGAAAATCGCCGAACTCATGGGAGGCACGGCCGGGGTGGATAGCATCGAAGGGAAAGGCAGCACTTTCTGGTTTACGGCGGTTCTCAGAAAGGCTGGGCAGGTAGCCGGGGATGCCTTCAAGGCCGGCGTCGATGGAGTCGAGCGTGAAATACAGTTCAACCATGCCGGCAAACGCGTTCTGCTGGTGGAAGACGAACCGGTCAATCGGGAGATCGCGAAGATGTTGCTGGAGGATGTCGGGCTCGCGGTCGATCTCGCCGAGGATGGCCGGGAAGCTGTCGCAAAGGCAAGCGCCGGCCGTTACGACCTGATCCTGATGGACATGCAGATGCCCCGCCTGGACGGGCTGGAGGCGACCCGCCGGATTCGGCAGCTGCCGGGCTATGCGGGCGTCCCGATCCTGGCGATGACGGCAAACGTTTTTGTCGAAGACAAGACGCGTTGCTTCGAGGCGGGCATGAACGACTTCATTGCGAAGCCGGTCGCGCCCGAGGTTCTTTACACGGCCCTGCTGAAGTGGTTGGACAGGGGGCCGGCCTGAGCGGCGCGAATGCCGTCGCCGCTCGCTAGACCGCCTCGTTCAGGTAGGCGCCCAGCCGCATGTCGGCGGTCAGAATGTGCTCGGTCAGCCAGCGTTCCAGGAACTGGATCTGGTCGTCGACCATGGTCTGCCGCGATTGCAGTATTTCGCGCTGCAGATCCTTGGCGCTGTCGATCAGATCCCGGTGCTCGGCCTTGTGCTCGGCGGCCTCCGGGTAGGCGTACTTCAGCATCAGCCGTTCCTCGTGGCTGAAGTGCCAGACGGTGCAGTTGATCAGCTCATCGAGGGTCGCGGCAAGGTACTCGGGCGACGCGCCTTCCTTCACCGCATGGTTGAGGATGTTGAAAATCCCCACCAGCTTGCGGTGGTCCTCGTCGATTTCGTTGAACCCGACGCTCAGGATGTCGCTCCAGGCGATGTCTTTCATGCCGTTCTCCTTGTTCAGTTTTCTTCGGGCACCATCTTGATGGCGCCGCAGGGGCATTCGGCAGCGCAGACGCCGCAGCCCTTGCAGTAGTCGTAGTTGAATTCGAAGCGCTTGCCGGGCCCGAGCTTGATGACGGCATTGTCGGGGCAGACGCCGTAGCAGTTGTCGCACTCGAAGCAGTTGCCGCAACTGAGGCAGCGACGTGCCTCGAACTGTGCGTTGGTTTCGTCGAGACCGAGCACGACCTCGTCGAAGCTCGACTGGCGGCGCAGGATGTCGAGCATCGGCCGCACGACGTGCGGCGCTTCCGAGTAGTACCAGGGGTTGAGCTTCTCGAAGCCGGCCAGTTCGTGCTTGGGCGGCGGCGAATATGCTTCGCCGCGGAGCCAGGCGTCGATGTGGCGGGCGGCTTTCTTGCCGTGGCCGACCGCGACGGTGACGGTGCGCTCGGAAGGCACCATGTCGCCGCCGGCGAACAGGCCAGGGTGGCCGGTCATCATGTTCGCGCCGACCTGCACGACGCCGTCCTTGACCTCGAGGCCGGGCACGCCATCGAGCAGGCCGAGGTCGACGTCCTGGCCGAGCGCAAGCACGACGGAGTCGGCCGCGAGCGTTTCGAATTCGCCGGTCGGCTGCGGGAAGCCCTTGTCGTCGAGCGCCATCTTCTCGATCATGATCTCGCCGGCATCGGCGTGCTTGATGGTCGAGAGCCACTTGACCATCACGCCTTCCTGCAGCGCTTCCTCGATCTCGAAGTCGTGGGCCGGCGCCTTGTCGCGCGTGCGGCGGTAGACGATGACCGGTTCGGCCCCCATGCGCTTCACCGTCCGCGCCACGTCGATGGCGGTATTGCCGCCGCCGTAGACGACGACGCGTCGGCCGAGCTGCGGCTTTTCCTCGCCTTCCATCGAGCGCAGCACCGAAATGGCATCGACCATCTTCGCCGCCGTGCCGGCCGGGATGTAGGCGCGCTTGCCGATATGCGCGCCGACGGCGAGGAAGGCGGCATCGAACCGGCCTTCCTTCATCACGGCTTCGATGTTGGCGACCTTGCAGTCGAGCGTCAGGATGACGCCGAGGTTCAGGATGCGCTGCACCTCGGCCTCGATCACCTCGCGCGGCAGGCGGTATTTGGGGATGCCGAAGCGCATCATGCCGCCGGCGAAGGGTCCGGCTTCGCGGATCTCGACCGCATGGCCGAGGCGGGCGAGATGGTAGGCGGCCGACAGTCCCGACGGTCCCGCACCGACGATCAGCACCTTCCTGCCCGACGGCTGCGCCGGTTTGGTGAGCTGCCAGCCGCGCCGGATCGCCTCGTCGCCGAGGAAGCGTTCGATCGAGTTGATGCCGACGGCATCATCGACATGCTGCCGGTTGCAGGCGCCTTCGCAGGGGTGGTAGCAGACGCGTCCCATGATCGCGGGCAGCGGGTTGTTGTCGACCAGTGCGCGCCAGGCCTGCTCGTAGTCGCCGGATTCGGCATGGTAGAGCCAGCCCTGGATGTTCTCGCCGGCCGGGCAGGCGGCGTTGCAGGGCGGCAGGCGGTCGAGGTAGACCGGCCGGAAGGTGCGCCAGGAGCCGGTGCGGTTGGCGAGCGAGGAACCGGGATCGAGGGTGATGGCGAAAGGCTTTTCCATCACATGCCCTCCAGCAGTTTGTATTTGCGGATGTTGCGGTCGGCGAGCGCCTGCAGTTGCGCGATCACTTCGACGCGCTGCGTCGGTGCGAACAGGTGGGCGTAGCGCTTCTGCGGCTTCAAATATTCCTCCACGGGCAGTTGCCGCCGTATCGCCAGCGCCGACTTTTGCTCGCCGTGCTCGGCCGAGAAGACCGGGAAGAGGCCGGTTTCCTTGGCGAGCCGCGCCATGCGGATCGTGTCGTGCGAGGCCGTGCCCCAGCCGAGCGGGCACGGCACGAGGATGTGGAGGTAGCGGGCGCCGCGGAGTTCCATGGCACGACGCACCTTGGCTTCGAGGTCGCGCAGGTCGGCGACGGTGGCGGTGGCGACGTAGGGAATCTCGTGCGCCATGGCGATGGCCGGCACGAACTTCCCCTGGCCGAAGACGTTGCCGGGATCGGTGCCGACCGCGGGCGTGGTCGCCGTGCGCGCCGCCGGCGGCGTGGCCGAGGAACGCTGGATGCCGGTGTTCATGTAGCCGCCGTTGTCGTAGCAGATGTAGAGCACGTCATCGTTGCGCTCGAACATGCCGGACAGGCAGCCAAAGCCGATGTCCGTGGTGCCCCCGTCACCCCCCTGGGCCACCACGCGCGTCTCGCGGATGTCCGGCGTCGTCCCGGCTTTCGCGCGCTTCACCTTCAGCGCGGCGGCGATGCCGGTGGCGACTGCCGCCGTGTTGCCGAACAGCGAGTGGATCCACGGAATCTGCCAGCTCGTCTCGGGATACGGGGTGGAGAATACTTCGAGGCAGCCGGTGGCGTTGGCCGCGATCAGCTGGCCGTGCGTGGCCTCCATCGCGGCGTCGATGGCGTAGCGGGCGCCGAGCGCCTCGCCGCAGCCCTGGCAGGCGCGGTGGCCGGAGTTGATCGAGTTGAAGCGCTTCGCACTGGCCTGCACGCTGCGCTCCTCGGGGGCGAGCAGGCGGTTGCCGACGGTGAAGGTGCCGGTCTGGTAGAACTTGATGGGCTGGAAGGACATCGTGCTTCCCTCCTAGTAGTTGCGCGCGGCGACGACGCCGACGTCGCGCAGCAGGTTCTCGGCGATGGGGCCGGAGCGGCGCACCGCCTTTTCGCGATCGAGCTGCTTGTTCACCGCTTTCCAGTCGAGGTCGAGGAAGGTGGTCAGTTCGAGCTGTCCGGCGCAGGCCTTTTCGAACAGGGCGGCGAGCGACTTCACCGTGATGGCGCGGCCGCCGAGGCCGGCGATGACGGTGTGGCCCTGCAGGCCCATGCCGGTGACGGCCATGCGCACGTTGGTGGCGACGATGCCGCCGCTGCCGACGGCGAGACTCTTCTCCAGCACGACGAAGCGCTGGCAGTGCTTCAGCGCCGCGGCGATGGCCTCGTGCGGGAAGGGACGGAAGCTGACGATGCCGAGCACGCCGATCTTGTGTCCCCCGTTTTCAGGTTGGCGCAGCGCGTCTACCGTGTCCTTGATGGTGCCGAGCACCGAGCCCATGGCGATGACGACGGTCTCGGCGTCCTCGCACCGGTAGGTGCGAATCAGGCCGCCGGAGTCGCGGCCGAACTGCTGCCGGAACTCGTCGGCCAGCTGCGGTATGCGCTCCAGCGCCTGCAGCTGCTTGGCATGGGCGAGGTAGCGCACTTCCATGAAGGCTTCGGGCCCGACCATCGCGCCGATCGACACCGGATCGTTCGGATCGAGCACCTGGCGAGGTTCGTAGGGCGGCAGATAGGCGTCGACCTGCGCCTGCGTCGGCAGGTCGACGCGCTCGACGGCATGGGTGAGGATGAAGCCGTCCATGCATACCATGATCGGCAGGCTCAGCTCCTCGGCGAGGCGGAAGGCCTGGATGTGGAGGTCGAGTGCCTCCTGGTTGTTCTCGGCGAAGAGCTGCAGCCAGCCGCAGTCGCGCATCGAGAGGGAGTCGGAATGGTCGTTCCAGATGTTGATCGGCGCGCCGATGGCACGGTTGGCCACGGTCATGACGATCGGCAGCCCCAGTCCGGCGGCGTTGAACACCGCCTCGGCCATGAAGAGGAGGCCCTGCGAGGCGGTGGCCGTGTAGCTGCGGGCGCCGGCCGCCGAGGAACCGATGGCCACCGACATGGCGGCGAATTCCGATTCGACGTTGATGAACTCGCAATCCTTCAGTTCGCCCGACTTCACCATCTCGCCGAGCCCCTCGACGATGTGGGTTTGCGGCGAAATCGGATAGGCGCAGATGACTTCCGGCCGGCACAGCGCGACGGCTTCGGCGACGGCGCGGCTGCCTTCGATCTGCTTAAACATGCGCGCTTTCCTCCATTTCGGCCTTGACGATGTCGTAGGCCTCGCGTGCGGCAGCGACGTTCCCGGCGGCGACCTTGCCCGAGAAGCGCTCTTCGATCGCCTTGAGCACGGATGCGAGCTTGAGCACGCCCGATACCGCGGCAAATCCGCCGAGCAGCGGCACGTTGGGCACCGGGCGCCCGACGTGCTTGAGCGCCAGCTCGGTGGCCGGCACGGTGCACAGCCGTTCGGCCCGGTGGCGGGCGATGAAGTCGGCCAGCCCGAGCTGCTCGAAGGTCTTGGTGGTGTTGATCAGGATGTAGCCGGCGGTCTTGAGGCCGGCAAAGCAATCGACCTGGTGCAGCAGGGTCGGGTCCTGGATGATCAGGGCGTCGGGCTCCATGATCGGCTCGCGCAGGCGGATTTCCTGGTCGTCGATGCGGCAGAAGGCGACCACCGGTGCGCCGGTACGCTCGGAACCGAAGCTGGGGAAGGCCTGGGCATGGCGCCCCTCGTCGAAGGCGGCGACGGAAAGCATCTCCGCGGCGGTGACGACGCCCTGGCCGCCGCGCCCGTGTATGCGTACCTGGAACATTCCGTTCTCCTCGTTGCATTTCCTTTTGTCGCAAGGATACGCCCGGGCCATGAAAAACAAATTGCACGATGCGAATGAAAGTTTTACTATGTGAAACGTCACGATTTGGCTCGCTTACCCGGCAGGTTTAATCTGTGAAAAAACCCCGGCCCGCCTTACCCAAGGGCCGGGATCCAATAAAACTCCAACAGGAGGAGACCATGTCCGAGAACCATCCCGGAAATGTGCCGGCTGCAGCGGCTGCGCCCCTGGCCGACAGCGACCCGCAGGAAACCCGCGAGTGGCTGGATGCGCTGGAAGCCGTCATCGAGGAGGTCGGCCCCGAACGCGCCCACTTCCTGATCGAGAAGCTGATCAAGCTGGGCCACCGCGCCGGCATCAACATTCCCTATTCGGCGAATACCGACTACCTGAACACCATCCCGGTCGACCGCCAGCCGCTGGCACCGGGCGACTATCCGGTCGAAGCCCGCATCCGTGCCTACGTGCGCTGGAATGCGCTGGCCATGGTGCTGCGCGCCAACAAGGGCGATTCGAACCTCGGCGG
The DNA here is from genome assembly GCA_034004665.1 of Rhodocyclaceae bacterium. Classification (GTDB taxonomy): domain Bacteria; phylum Pseudomonadota; class Gammaproteobacteria; order Burkholderiales; family Rhodocyclaceae; genus Sulfuricystis. The sequence continues at coordinate 11,721 of JAVEWF010000014.1, forward strand.
CCACATCGCCAGCTTCGCCTCGGCCGCGACGCTCTATGACGTCGGCTTCCAGCATTTCTGGCACGCGCCCTCCGAAAATCACGGCGGCGACCTCGTGTTCATCCAGGGCCACTCGGCGCCCGGCGTCTATGCCCGCGCCTTCCTGCTCGGCCGGCTGACCGAGGATCAGCTCGACGGCTTCCGCCAGGATGTCGACGGCAAGGGCATCACGTCCTATCCGCATCCCTGGCTGATGCCGGACTTCTGGCAGTTCCCCACCGTGTCGATGGGCCTCGGCCCGCTGCAGGCGATCTACCAGGCGCGCTTCATGAAATACATCCACGACCGCAAGCTGGCGCAGACCGCCGGCCGCAAGGTGTGGGCGTTCATGGGCGACGGCGAGATGGACGAGCCGGAATCGATGGGCGCCATCGGCATGGCCGGCCGCGAGAAGCTCGACAACCTGATCTTTGTGGTGAACTGCAACCTGCAGCGCCTCGACGGACCGGTGCGCGGCAACGGCAAGATCATCCAGGAGCTCGAAGCCGATTTCCGCGGCGCCGGCTGGAACGTCATCAAGGTCGTCTGGGGCAGCTACTGGGATCCGCTGCTGGCGCAGGACAGGAAGGGCCTGCTGCGCCGGCGCATGATGGAGTGCGTCGACGGCGACTACCAGACCTTCAAGTCGAAGGACGGCGCCTACGTGCGCGAACATTTCTTCAACACGCCGGAGCTCAAGGCGATGGTCGCCAACTGGACCGACGACGACATCTGGCGGCTGAACCGCGGCGGCCACGATCCGCACAAGGTCTACGCGGCCTACAAGGCGGCGGTGGAGCATACCGGCCAGCCGACCGTGATCCTCGCCAAGACCATCAAGGGCTACGGCATGGGCGAGTCGGGCGAGGCGCAGAACATCACCCACCAGCAGAAGAAGATGGGCACGACCTCGCTGAAGGCCTTCCGTGACCGTTTCAAGCTGCCGATCGCAGACGACGAGCTGGAGAAACTGCCGTACCTGAAGTTCCCCGATGGCGCGCCCCAGCTCGAATACATGCGCAGCCAGCGCATGGCGCTGGGCGGCTACCTGCCGCAGCGCCGGCAGAAGGTCGAGCCGCTGCCGGTGCCGCCCCTGTCAACCTTCGAGGCGATGCTCAAGGCCGGCGGCGAGGGCCGCGAGTTCTCGACGACGATGGCATTCGTGCGCATCCTCAACACGCTGCTGAAGGACAAGGCCATCGGCAAGCGCATCGTGCCGATCGTTCCCGACGAGTCACGCACCTTCGGCATGGAGGGCATGTTCCGCCAGTACGGCATCTGGAACCAGCAGGGGCAGACCTATGTGCCGCAGGACGCCGACCAGCTGATGTTCTACAAGGAATCGAAGGACGGCCAGATGCTGCAGGAAGGCATCAACGAGGCCGGCGCGATGGCCGACTGGATGGCCGCCGCCACTTCGTACTCGACGCACGGCGTGCAGATGCTGCCCTTCTACATCTTCTATTCGATGTTCGGCCTGCAGCGCACCATGGACCTGTGCTGGGCGGCCGGCGACTCGCGGGCGCGCGGCTTCCTCGTCGGCGGCACCGCCGGCCGGACGACGCTGAACGGCGAAGGCCTGCAGCATGAGGACGGCCATTCGCACGTGCTTGCCGCGACCATCCCGAACTGCATCTCCTACGACCCGACCTTCGCCTACGAGCTGGCGGTGATCGTGCAGGACGGACTGCGGCGGATGGTGACCGAGCAGGAGGATGTGTATTACTACCTGACGGTGATGAACGAGAACTACGAGCATCCCGCCATGCCGGCCGGCGCCGAGCAGGACATCCTCAAGGGCATGTACCTGTTCCGCAAGGGGGCCAACAGCAACGGCCCGCGCGTGCAGCTGCTCGGTTCGGGCACCATCTTCCGCGAGGTGATCGCCGCCGCCGACCTGCTGCAGAACGACTGGGGCGTGACGGCCGACCTGTGGTCCGCGACCAGCTTCAACGAGCTGGCGCGCGACGGCCACAACTGCACGCGCTTCCATATGCTCAATCCCGACAAGCCGCGCCCCGCCTGCCATGCGAAAGGCCTGCTGGCCGACACGCGCGGCCCGATCGTCGCGGCGACGGATTACATGCGCCTCTATGCCGAGCAGATCCGCCCCTTCATCACCGAGGGCGGCCGGCGCTATACCGTGCTCGGCACCGACGGCTTCGGTCGTTCGGATTCGCGTGAAGCCTTGCGCCACTTTTTCGAGGTCGACCGGCGCTGGATCACGCTGGCCGCGCTGTCGTCGCTCGCCGACGATGGTGCCATCGAACCGGCGAAGGTCGCCGAGGCCATCGCGAAGTACGGCCTCGATCCTGCCAAACCCAACCCGGTGAAGGTGTGATCATGGACATCAAGGTACCCGACATCGGCGGCTTCAACGATGTGCCGATCATCGAGATTCACGTCAAGCCCGGCGACAGCGTGCAGGCCGAGGAAACGCTGATCACGCTCGAATCCGACAAGGCGACGATGGACGTGCCGAGCCCGGCGGCGGGCACGGTCAAGGAAGTGAAGGTCGCCCTCGGCGACAAGGTCAGCGAAGGCAGCCTGATCGTCGTGCTCGACGCCGTCGCGGCCGAAGCCGCTCCCGCAGCGCCGGAGGCCCCGCCGATACAGGCGCAGGCGGCACCGGGCGTTCAGGCCGCCATCCCGCCACCGCCGACTTTTGCGCCGCCCGCATCATCCGCCGCCGCCGACTTCCGCCCGACCGAAGTCGAGCCGACGAGCGCCCCGCTCGCCGTGCAGATGCCGTCGCCGGCCGAAGTAGTCGCGGCCATGCATGGCATCAAGCCGCATGCCAGCCCCTCGGTGCGCCGCTTCGCCCGCGAGCTGGGCGTGGATGTGGCGACCGTGAAAGGCACCGGGCCGAAGGGCCGCATCACCCAGCAGGACGTGCAGGCCTTCGTGAAGGGCGTCATGTCGGGTCAGGGCGCGGCCGCCGTCCTGCCGGCGCCGACTTCTTCCGCCATGGCAGGCGGGGGCCTGAACCTGCTGCCCTGGCCGCAGGTCGACTTCGCCAAGTTCGGTCCCGTCGAGATCAAGCCGCTGTCGCGCATCAAGAAGATCTCCGGCCCCAACCTCGCGCGCAACTGGGTGATGATCCCCGCCGTCACCTATCACGAGGACGCCGACATCACCGACCTTGAAGCCCTCCGGGTTCAACTGAACAAGGAGAACGAGAAATCCGGCGTCAAGCTGACCATGCTCGCCTTCATCATCAAGGCGGTCGTGGCGGCGCTGAAGAAGTACCCCGATCTCAACTCGTCCCTCGACGGAGATAGTCAGGTCTTCAAGAACTACTGGCACATCGGCTTCGCCGCCGACACGCCCAACGGCCTGATGGTGCCGGTGCTCAAGGATGCGGACCGGAAGGGCATCATCGAGATCGCGCAGGAAACCTCCGAACTGGCGAAGAAGGCGCGCGACGGCAAGCTCGGCCCGGCCGACATGCAGGGGGCGACCTTCACGATCTCCAGCGTCGGCGGCATCGGCGGCACGGCGTTCTCGCCGATCGTCAATGCGCCGGAAGTGGCCATCCTCGGCGTCAGCAAGTCGTCGATGAAACCGGTCTGGAACGGCAGGGAATTCGTGCCGCGCCTGATCGTGCCGCTGTCGCTGTCGGCCGACCACCGCGTCATCGACGGCGCACTGGCGACGCGTTTCAACGCCACGCTCGCGCAGTTGCTCGGCGATTTCCGGAGGGTGATGCTATGACCACCGAAGTCAGGATTCCCGACATCGGCGATTTCAAGGACGTGCCGGTCATCGAGATCCACGTCCGGCCGGGCGATGTGGTCAAGGCCGAGGATGCGCTGATCACGCTCGAATCCGACAAGGCGACGATGGACGTGCCCTCGCCCACGGCGGGCACGGTCAAGGAAGTGAAGCTCAAGCTCGGCGACAAGGTGGCCGAGGGTTCGCTGGTGCTGCTGATCGAAGCCGGTGCCGCCGGTGCCGCGGCGCAGACAACGGCTCCTGCCGCCGCACCGGCCACTGTCCCGCCAACGCCGGGTTTTGCGGCACCCGCCGCCGGCAGCTACGCCGGCAAGGCCGACATCGAAACCGAGATGCTCGTGCTCGGCGCCGGTCCCGGCGGCTATTCGGCGGCCTTCCGCAGCGCCGACCTCGGCATGAAGACCGTGCTCGTCGAACGCTATGCGACGCTCGGCGGCGTCTGCCTCAACGTCGGCTGCATTCCGTCCAAGGCCCTGCTGCATGTCGCTGCCGTGATCGACGAGGCTGCGCATCTGAACGCGGCGGGCGTGAGCTTCACTGCGCCCAAGGTTGACATCGATGCGCTCCGCACGCACAAGGAAAAGGTCGTCGGCAAGCTCACCGGCGGCCTCGCCGGCATGGCCAAGGCGCGCAAGGTCGAGGTCGTGCGCGGCTATGGCCATTTCCTCGACGCCCATCACATTGAGGTCGAACTGACCACGGGCGAGGCGCAGGAGAAGACCGGCGAAAAGAAAGTAATCAGGTTCCAGAAGTGCATCATCGCCGCCGGCTCCGCCGCCGTGCATCTGCCCTTCATCCCCCGCGACCCGCGCATCGTCGACTCGACCGGCGCGCTGGAGTTGCGCCAGGTGCCGCAGAAGATGCTCGTCATCGGCGGGGGCATCATCGGCCTGGAAATGGCCACCGTCTATTCCACGCTCGGCGCGAAGGTCGACGTCGTCGAAATGCTCGACGGCCTGATGCAGGGGCCGGACCGCGATGCCGTCAAGGTCTGGGAAAAGCAGAACGCCCACCGTTTCGACCGGATCATGCTGAAGACCAGGACCACCGCCGTCGAAGCCAGGGACGATGGGCTGTGGGTCACGTTCGAGGGCGAGAAGGCGCCGGCCGAACCGCAACGCTATGACCTGATCCTGCAGGCTGCCGGCCGCAGCCCGAACGGACGCAAGATCGGTGCCGAGCGGGCCGGCGTGGCGGTGAACGAACGCGGCTTCATCCCGGTCGATGGGCAGATGCGGACGAACGTACCGCACATCCACGCCATCGGCGACATCGTCGGCAACCCCATGCTCGCGCACAAGGCGGTGCATGAGGCGCATGTGGCGGCGGAAGCCGCGGCCGGCCAGAAGGCGCACTTCGACGCCAGCGTGATTCCCGGCGTCGCCTACACGCATCCCGAAGTCGCGTGGGTCGGCCTCGGCGAGGACGAAGCGAAGCGGGCCGGCCGCAAGGTCGAGGTGGCGAAGTTCCCGTGGGCCGCCTCCGGCCGTGCCATCGCCAACGGTGCCGACTACGGATTCACCAAGCTGGTGTTCGATGCCAGCGAAGACGGGGCCCATCGCATCGTCGGCGGCACCATAGTCGGTCCCGGTGCGGGCGACATGATCGGCGAGATCTGCCTCGCCATCGAGATGGGCGCCGATGCCATCGACATCGGCAAGACCATCCACCCGCATCCCACGCTGGGCGAGAGCATCGGCATGGCGGCGGAAGTGGCGCACGGCAGTTGTACCGACCTGCCGCCGCTACGCAAGCGCTGATCAATGCTGCGGGTGAGTCGCTTCACCCGCAGAAAGTCGGCGCCGGCAGGACGGTGAGGAGGCGCCGCGAAGGAGCCGTATTCGATTCTCGGAACATTTACCCCTCGCAAATCGGAATATTCCTATAGGTAGTCGTCGAGCCTCTCCATAACATCGTGCCATCGTCCGCGGCGCGGGATCGCATCCCGTCCCCGCCTTCCATTCACGGCAATATGGGACCTCCGGATTTGGCAGACTCGACATTCGACATTCCGTCCTTTCTCCTGCAATTGCCCCTGTTCCGCGGGCTCGAACAGGAACCGATCGAACGGCTGTCGCTCTCGGCAGAAGAAAGATGCCATGCCAGGGGCAGGACCATCTTTCGTGCGGGCGAGTGGCCGACCGGGCTGTTCGTGGTGGTGTCCGGCGTCGTCAAGGAGGGATGCTTCTCTCCGGACGGCAGGGAAAAGGTTCTGGAACTGCTCGAATCAGGACAGATACTTGGCGATCAGTTCCTGTTTCCGGATGCATCGTATTCATACGATGCGGTCGCGCTGACCGAGGTCCGGTTGCTGCATATCGACAAGGACGTCATCCTCGACCTTGCGGATAGCCATCCCGGTTTTGTCGGCCAGCTTTTGAAGCAGCTGTCGGCCCGGGTGTTCGGTTACCTCCGGGATATCGAGTTCCTGACGGCCGAGCGATATGTGCAGCGGGTGGCCAGCTATCTGGTCAGCCGCCACAACGACGCCCGCACCGGCAGGAACGACTTCTTCCTGCCGGCCGCGAAACAGATCCTTGCGTCGCGCCTGGGCATGACGCCCGAATCGCTGTCGAGAAACCTGCGCGACCTTGCGGAATCAGGCCTGATTGCCATCATGGACAGGCGAATCGAGGTCCTCGATCTCGACCGGCTGCGTGAATATGAGATCTGAGCAGACCGTGTCCAGTATGGCCATCCGCTCGTGCCGGGAATGACCTGACCGTCAGCCCGCTGTCTGGCGTGTTTCCGGCTGCAACCAGCCATCGGGAAAGTCGGCGCCGGCGGGACGGCGCTATACTTCGCGCAGACTACAAGCCCGGCTCGACCGGGCGTCTTTTTGCAAGGAGGACAGCATGGCAACCCAGGACGAACTCAAGCAGGCCGTGGCGCAGGCCGCTGCGGACTACGTGGCGCAAACCGTACCGGCCGGCAGCATCGTCGGCGTCGGCACCGGCTCGACGGCCAACTTCTTCATCGACGCGCTGGCGCAGATCAAGGGTCATGTCGCAGCGACCGTCGCCAGTTCCGAAGCGACGCAGAAGCGCCTCGAGGGTCACGGCATCAAGGTGCTCGACCTCAACGAGGTCAGCGCGATGCCCGTCTATGTCGATGGTGCCGACGAGATTACGGAAAGGCTCGAAATGGTCAAGGGCGGCGGCGGCGCGCTGACGCGCGAGAAGATCGTCGCGGCGGTGGCCGACAAGTTCGTCTGCGTTTGCGACGAATCGAAGCTGGTCGCCACCCTGGGCAGGTTCCCGCTGCCGGTCGAGGTGATCCCGATGGCGCGCGAACACGTCGCCCGCGAGATCGTGAAGCTCGGTGGCCAGCCGAAACTGCGCACGGGCTTCACGACCGACAACGGCAACGTGATCCTCGACGTGCATGGCTGGCAGATCGCCGATCCGGCCGGCCTGGAAACACAGCTCAACGGCATCGTCGGGGTCGTCACCAACGGCCTGTTCGCCTGCCGCGGCGCCGACCTGCTGCTGCTGGCCACGCCGGACGGCGTGCGCCGCATGGCACGCTGAAACCGGATTGAAATATTACTGTCATCCACCCGACCTAGACTGCGAGGCTGATCCATCATGAATTCAGGAGCCAGGCGCATGACCGAGCATACCCTCAAGCAGTTCGACGTCGAGCTGGAACAGATCCGCAGCAAGGTGCTGCAGCTCGGCGGCCTGGTCGAGCGCCAGATCGTCCGGGCCATGGAGGCGCTGGCCGAGGGCGACCTGATCCTCTGCGAGCAGGTGATCAATACCGACCACGACGTCAATCGCCTCGAGGTCGAACTCGACGAGGCCTGCGTGCAGATCATCGCCAAGCGCCAGCCGGCGGCCATTGACCTGCGCATGATCATGACCGTGATCAAGACCATCACCGACCTCGAGCGCATCGGTGACGAGGCGAAGAAGATCGCCAAGCAGGCCCGGGCCCTGCATTCGGCCGACATGGCCTTCATTCCCAAGCTGGAGCTGCGCCATGCCGCCGAGATCGTGGTGGAGATGCTGCGCCAGTCGCTCGATGCCTTCGCCCGTGCCGACTGCTCGGTCGCGACCGACGTGGTGCGACGCGACAGGGCCGTCGATGCCGAGTTCAAGGCGGCGATGCGCCAGCTCATCACCTTCATGATCGAGGATCCGCGCACCATCTCGCGTGCCCTCGAACTGCTGTTCATCGCCAAGTCGATCGAGCGCATCGGCGACCATGCCAAGAATGTCGCCGAATACGTGGTCTACATGGAAAAGGGCCGGGATGTGCGGCACCTCGGCCTCGAAGGCATGGAGCGCGAGATCAGCAAGAGTTGATGTTGCGCGCGGGCAAAAAAGAAGCCGCCTGCGGGCGGCTTCCTTTTTGCCATGGCAGCGTTCAACTGCGCGGCGGCACGTAACCCGAAATACGATCGGCGCCTTCGCCGAAGAAATGCTTTTCCACCTGTTCGGCCAGATACTTGCGATGCGAGGCATCGGCGAGGTTCAGCCGGTTCTCGTTGATGAGCATGGTCTGCATGCGCACCCACTGCTGCCAGGCTTCCTTCGAGACGCTCTCGAAGATGCGCTTGCCCAGGTCGCCGGGCATGGGGGGGAAGTCGAGGCCGTCGGCTTCGCGACCGAGCTTGATGCAATTGACCGTTCTTGCCATGAGGAAATTCCTTTCTCCGTAAAGCGAAAATTCTACAGGTTCTTGACCAGCACCTTGGAGCGACGCTGATAGTTGTAGAGCTCGCGCCGCGACTTGGGCAGGGCCTCGGGGCCGGCTTCGCTGAAGCCGCGTTCGAAGAACCAGTGGGCGGTGCGCGTGGTGAGCACGCACAGGCGCTTGATCTTCTGCGCCCTGGCGCGGGCCTCCAGGTGGCGGCGCAGCTGGTCGCCGTAGCCGGCGCGACGGTATTCGGGCATGACGGCGAGGCAGGCGAGTTCGGCCGCCGCCGGCTCGCCGCGCACGCGGGGGAGCGGATAGAGCGCCGCGCAGCCGACCACCACGCCGTCGTGGTCGAGCAGCGAGAAGCGTTCGATCTCCATCTCCAGCCGTTCGCGGCCGCGCTTGACCAGCGTGCCGTCGGCTTCCAGCGGGGCGATCAGGTTGAGCACCGCGCCGACATCCTCGGCCGTCGCCTCGCGCAGCCGGGCCAGCGGCGCGCGCGTCATCACGGTGCCGACGCCGTCGCGGGTGAACAGCTCCATCAGCATCGCGCCGTCACGGGCGCGGTCGAGGAAGTGCACGCGGCCGACGCCGTTGCGGCAGGCACGCATCGCACCCGGCAGGACGCGCGCGACCTCCGGGCTCTGCTTCACTTTCGCGGTGACGAGATGTTCGCCTTCCTCGACGGTCAGGGCGTCGACATGCCGGCCTTTCTTGTCGACCAGTCCGCCGGAGTCGCACAGGAAGATCAGCTTGTCGGCCTTGATGGCGGTGGCGACCGCTTCGGCGACTTCCTCCCAGGCGAGGTTGAAGATTTCCCCGGACGGCGAGGCGGCGATCGGCGTGATCAGCACCACGTTTTCCTGCGCGAGATCGGCACGGATTTCTTCCGCCTCGACCTTGCGCACCGCTCCGGTGAACTGGAAGTCGACGCCGTCCTCGACGCCGACCGGCTTGGCCGAGACGAAGTTGCCGCCGGTCACGCGCAGGAAGGCGCCGGCCAGCGGCGTGTTCGGCAGGCCCTGCGACAGCAGCGCCTCGACCTCGATGCGCGTCACGCCCATCGCCCGCTTCACGCATTCGAGCGCCGGGCCGTCGGTGACGCGCAGGCCGTTGTGAAAACGCGGCTCCAGTCCGCGGCCCTGCATCTCGGCATCGATCTGCGGTCGGGCGCCGTGCACCAGGACGAGTTGGATGCCCATGCTGTCGAGCAGGGCGATGTCGTGGATCAGGGCCTGGGCGACGCCGGTGGTGAGCACCTCGCCACCGAAGGCGATGACGAAGGCACGGCCGCGGAAGGCGTGGATGTAGGGCGCGGCCTGGCGCACCCAGGCGACCAGCCGCGCATCGGTCAATACATCGTCAGCCGCTTCGCTCATTGCTTGCCTTTCTTCTTTTTGCCGGACTTGGTGGATTTGGTTGATTTGACGGACCGGGCGGGCAGGGTGGTCGGCACCGTCGCCTCGAGGGCAGCCTCGATGCGCTCGCAGAGGTAGCGCAATACCTTGACGCGCGCATAGTTCTTGTCGTTGGCCTCGACCAGCGTCCAGGGCGCGACGCCCGTACTGGTGCGGTCCACCATGTCGCAGACCGCCTGGTGGTAGGCGTCCCATTTCTCGCGGTTGCGCCAATCCTCGTCGGTGATCTTGAAGCGCTTGAACTCGATCTTCTCGCGCTCCTTGAAGCGGCGCAGCTGCTCGTCCTTGCTGACCTGCAGCCAGAACTTGATGACGATGGCGCCGGCCTGCGACAGTTCATGCTCGAAATCGTTGATCTCGGTGTAGGCGCGCAGCCAGTCGGCCTCGGCGCAGAATCCCTCGACGCGCTCGACCAGCACGCGGCCGTACCACGAGCGGTCGAAGATGGTGAAGCGGCCGATACGCGGGACATGCCGCCAGAAGCGCCACATGTAGGGCTGGGCGCGTTCCTCCTCGGTCGGCGCGGCGATCGGCACGATCTGGTAGTCGCGCGCGTCCATCGACGCGGTGACGCGGCGCACGGCGCCGCCCTTGCCGGCGGCATCCGAGCCTTCGAACACGCAGATCACCGAGTGCTGCTTGAAACGCGGATCGCGCACCAGCTCGGAAAGACGGCCCTGCCACTTGGCGAGCTGGTCCTCGTACTGTTTTTTCGTCAGCTTGTGCGAGAGGTCGAGTTCGGAAATCACGTCGCGGCCGTCGATGTTCGGCTGCACCGGCGGTGCGACAGGCGTGGACTGTTTGTCGACGTCGGCGAGCCGGTCGCGGATCGAATCGAGAATGATCTTGCCGGCGGTCAGCGAGCGATAGCGGTCGTCCTCGCCCTCGATGATGATCCACGGCGCCCACGGCGTGTTGGTCAGGCGCAGCACGTGGCCGACGACATCCTGCAACTTGTCGTAGGTCTTGAGGCGATCCCAGTTCCATTGCGTGACGCGCCAGGCCGTGCGCGGATCTTTCTCCAGCGCCTTGAGACGGCGCTTCTGGCCGTCCTTGGTCAGATGGAACCAGAACTTCAGCACCAGCGCCCCTTCGTTGACCAGCATCTGCTCGAAGCGGTTGATCTGGTCGATGCGCTGGTCCATCTGCGACTGCGTCATGTTGCCGTCGATGCTGTCGTGGATCGGGCTCGAATACCACGAGCCGGCGAAGATCCCGATGCGGCCCTTGGGCGGCAGCGCGCGCCAGTAGCGCCACATGAAGGGGCGCAGGCGCTCCTCGTCGGTCGGTGCTGAAAAGGCGAGCGTGGAGAGGAAGCGCGGGTCCATCCACTCGTAGAGGATGTTGATCGTCTCGCCCTTGCCGGCGCCATCCTGGCCGCTGACCAGCACGACGACCGGAATCTTGCCCTGCTCCTTCAGGTCGTACTGCGCGTCCAGCAGATCGGCCCGCAATTGCGGCACGGTCTTCCTGTAGGTGTCCTTGTCGATCTTGTGGCCCAGCTCGGCAGATTCGAACATCGCTTTCTCCCCGTCGATACCCTAGAAGTCACCCAATCAGAAATCGCCCCACAGCGCCTGCATGGCCGCCAGTGCCGCCATGCCGGCCGTTTCCGTGCGCAACACGCGCGGCCCGAGCTGCAGCATCCGAAAGCCTGCCGCCTCGGCGGCACGCATCTCGCCGTCTTCCCAGCCGCCTTCCGGCCCCACCATGAACTGCACCGGTCCGGCCGGCCTGGGCATCTCGCGCAGCGCCGTCGCCGCGGCAGGGGCCAGCATCAGGCGCAGGGCATTCTGATCCTTCGCGGCGGCGAGATATTGAGGCAGGTCAAGCACCGGCGCGACGACCGGCACGCGGTTGCGGCCGCATTGTTCGCAGGCGGCCGAGGCGATGGCATTCCAGTGTGCCACGCGGCGCTCCATGCGCTCGGCGGAAAGGCGGATCACGCTGCGTTTCGCCGCGACCGGCTGGATGGCCGCGACGCCGAGCTCGACGCATTTCTCGACCACCCAGTCCATCTTGTCGCCGGACGGCAGGGCCTGGACGAGGGTGAGGGCGAGCGGCGATTCGTTGTCGTGCGCGCGGTGCGTGCCGAGCAGGGCCTGCGCCGTCCCGCCGGCGCCGACTTTCAGAGCCGCCTCCCATTCGCCGCCCTGGCCGTCGAATAGCACCACGGCATCGCCGTCCCGCATGCGCAGCACTTTCAGCGCGTGCCGTGCCGCGGTGTCGGGCAATTCCACCAGCGCACCGGGTGCGAGCATGCGGTGCGGCGCAGGGGGGCAGTGGAAGCGCGGTATCATTTCTGCATTATTCCACAAGGACTTTGCGGGATCGTTGCCATGAAGCTCGCTTCACTTTCCCTCAAGAGGATGGCCGCCATCCTCGTCGGTCTCGTCGTCGCAGTCCTGCTGTCGCTCTGGCAGCTGCTGCCCCGTATCCTTCACTGGCAGGCCGAGAAGTTCATCGCCGAAAAGACGGGTCACCGGCTCGTCATGGACCGGCCGGAATTCAATCCCTTCCAGCTTGCCTTGCGTCTCGGCAAATTGCAGTTGAGCGACCCGGCCGGCAAGCCGCTGTTCGGCTTTGACGGCCTGCTGGTCGATGTCTCCGGCGCGAGCATCACGAAGCGTGCGCTGGTGTTCGACGCGATCCGCCTCGACGGTCCGGCAGCGACGGTCGTCGAGTTGCCCGAAGGCAGTCTCAACTGGACCCCCTTCCTCGATGCACTGAAAGGCAAGGATGAGACCTCCGGGGAGAAGGCCGGCCTGCCGCGCCTCGACATTCGCAGCTTCGTGCTCGCCGGCGGCAAGTTCGACTATGTCGACCGCCGTCCTGCCGCGGAGGGCTTTGCCACGACCGTCGAGCCGCTCGACCTCGAACTGACGGATCTTTCCACGCTGCCGGACGACGAAGGCAAGTACAGGATTTCCGCGCGCACCACGCTCGGCGCGCAGGTCGAGTTGGCCGGCCAGGTCGACCTCGATCCGATCATGGTCGCTGGTACGTTCAGCCTCGCCGACCTGCAGCTCGGCAAGCTGGCTCCCTACCTGAAGAACGTGCTTCCCGTTCCGCCGGAAGGTGTGCTGACGTTGTCGGCCAGGTACAAGGCCGGCAACGACGGCAAAAAGTTCGATGCGGCGGCAGAGCAGATCCAGGCGAAGCTGACCGGCCTGCGTCTCGCGCTCAGGGAGGCGGATGGCCCGGTGGCGAGTGCCGATGCGATCGAGTTCAGGGACGGCCGTTTCCAGCTGGCCGGCCAGGAACTCGCACTGGCCGGCTTGGCGGTGACGGGCGGCCGGCTCGCCCTGCCCGGCATCGCGAATCCGCCGCAATTCGGTGCGCTGACGGCCGATGACATCAAGGTCGCGCTGGCCGGGCGCCATGCCTCGGTCGGCAAGATCCGGCTCGCGCAGGGCCGCGTGCAGGTGCTGCGCAGGGCCGATGGCAGCATCGACCTGCAGGAGGCCTTCAGGACGGCGGCCGGCGGCCGGCCGGCGTCAGCAGAACCGGCAGGGCCGTCGCAGGAAGCCGCTGCCCCGTGGCGCTACAAGGTGGGCCTGATCGAGATTGCCGACCTCGGCGTGACCCTGCAGGATGGGAGCGTGGCACCGGCGCTCGAGCTTGCGCTCGACCACATCGCCGCGCAGGTCAGTGACGTCAGCGACGACCTGTCGGCCCCCCTGCCGGTGAAGCTGGGTTTCGATGTGCGCAGCGGCGGCCGTTTCGAGAGCGAAGGCAGGGTCGTGCCCGCGGCGGCGTCGGCCGATGTCAGGTTCAGGCTGAACGACCTTGCACTGAGGTTCGTCCAGCCCCTCCTGTCGGACAAAACGACGCTGACACTCGCGGCCGGCCGGCTGTCGACGAGCGGTCGTGCGACCTACGACAAGGCCGGTCCGAAGGTGAAGGGCGAGTTCGCCGTGCGCGACCTGCGCCTGATGGAGCCGGGCATGGACAAGCCGCTGTTGGGCTGGAAAACCTTCGGCAGCCGCAAAGTGAGCCTGACGGAGAAGGCGCTCGATCTCGGCGAGCTGCGCCTGACCGGCCTCGATACCCGGCTGTTGATCGACAAGGACAAGCAGCTGAATTTCAGCCGGGTAATGAAGGCATCCGGCGACGACAAGCCGGCTGCGGAAGAGTCTTCCGCAGGCTCGCCTGCCGCTGTCCCCATGCGGGCAAACGAGGCGCCGACATTTTTCGTGGATATCGACCGCCTGCGCTTCGACCAGGGAGAAGTGGACTTCGCCGACCAGTCGCTGATCCTGCCGTTCGGCACGCGCATTCACGCATTGAAGGGCAGCATCGCCGGCCTGTCGAACCGGCCCGGAGCGGTGGGCCAGGTCGAACTCGACGGTGCCGTGGACGAATACGGCATGGCACGCGCCGTCGGCCAGGTCGAACTCGGCAACCCAACCCACGGGCTCGATCTGCGCGTCCAGTTCCGCAACGTCGAGATGGCGAACCTGACGCCCTATACCGCGCATTTCGCCGGCCGCCGGATCGATTCGGGCAAGCTCTCGCTCGACCTGCAATACAAGATCCAGCAGCGCCAGCTCCAGGGTGATAACCAGGTGATCATGGACAAGCTGACGCTCGGCGAGAAGATCGAGAGCCCCACTGCGACGAACCTGCCGCTCGATCTGGCGATCGCCCTCCTGCAGGATTCGGATGGCCGCATCGACCTCGGCCTGCCGGTCGCGGGCAGCCTCGACGACCCGCAGTTCAGCTACGGTTCGCTCGTCTGGAAGGCGATCACCAATGTGCTGACCAAGATCGTCACGGCGCCGTTCCGCGCGCTCGGTGCCTTGTTCGGCGGAGGGAGCGAGGAGATCGCAACGATCGTGTTCGAGGCGGGGGCGCCGCAGCTTTCCCCGCCGGAGCGCGAAAAGCTGGCGAAGCTTGCCGCCGCACTGGGCAGGCGTCCCGGACTCGTGCTGGCGGTGGGCGGCCAGCATGCCGAGGCCGACCGCCAGGCCTTGCAGGACCGGCAGATGCGCCGCACGGTGCTGACGCAGGCCGGGCAGCGCATCGCGGAGGAGGGCGACCCCGGCCCGCTGTCGACGCAACAACCCAAAGTCCGTGCCGCACTCGAAACGCTCTACGAGAAGCGCATCGGTGCGGCCGACCTTGCGGCGCTGAAAGAGGGTTTCCGCAAGGCCAATCCGGGCCAGCTCGAGGAGGGCATGGCCGGCCGGCTGCTGTCGAGACTCTCCGGCCTGATGCGCGAGAAGAAGACCTTGAGCGAGGATGAGGTGGCGCAGCTCAAGGGCGCCGATTTCTACGGCCTCCTGTTCGAGCGGCTGCGCGCCAAGGAAAGCATTTCCGACGAACGCCTGCAGGCGCTCGCCCGGCAGCGTGGCGAAGAGGTCGCCGATGTGCTCAAGGCGTCCGGGTTGGCCGCCGCACGGCTCCGGCCGCTGCCGCCGGCGCCGTTCGTCCCGGAGGCAGGCGGTGCCATCGATGAGGTACCCTTGCGCATGGAACTGCAGCCCGCACAGTCACACTAAAGAAAACACATAAAAGGAGCCAGCGATGGTCAGCACCCCAACCCCCGTCTGCGATTTCGGCTGGAAAGCCCCGGATTTCGACCTGCCCGGCGTCGATGGCAGGCGCTACAACCTTGCCGCTGCAAGTGGCCCGAACGGGCTGCTCGTGATGTTCATCTGCAACCACTGCCCCTACGTCAAGGCCGTGATCGACCGCATCGTGCTCGATACGCGCGAACTCGCATCGCTCGGCGTCGGCAGCATCGCGATCATGAGCAACGATCCGGCCGACTATCCGGAGGACTCGTGGGACCACATGGTGACGCTGGCGAAAGCGAAGCAGTTCCCCTTTCCCTACGTGCTGGACGAAACGCAGGCAATCGCGAAGGCCTACGGTGCAGTCTGCACGCCGGACTTTTTCGGTTTCAATGGCCGGCTCGAACTGCAGTACCGCGGCCGGCTCGACGAGTCGCGCAAGGAGACGGCGCCCGAAGGCGCCGATGGACGGCCCCGGCGTGATCTCTTCGAGGCGATGAGGCAGGTCGCGCTGACCGGCGCAGGGCCCCGCGAGCAGATCCCGTCCATCGGCTGCTCGATCAAGTGGAGAGCATCGTGAAGCGTCTGTTGTGCGTGCTGGCGGCGGCCTGCGTGCTGCCGGCATGGGCCGAGGACAACGTTCTGCTCGTCCGTCAGGGACCCGATGGTTTCACGGTCTGGCATACCGAGGGCGAGAGCGAACTGTCCGAGGACGAACTGCTCGACATCATGGCGACCGCCACCCCGGAAGGGGGGACGGAGGTCGAGACGCCTGTCGGTCCGGCGCGTGCCTTCGAACTGCCGGCCGGCATCATGGTCCGCCTGCCCGCTGCGCCGCGCGACAACGCCCTGCTCGTCGATCGCGACGCCTGCGGCCATGTCGTCGTCTGGCATGCCGCCGGTGCCACGCAGCTGACGGATACCGAGCTGACCGAGGCCGTGCTGTCGGCCCTGCCCGAGGGCGGCCCGCGCATTCGCCTCGGCGACCGCTATGCGAAGGCCTTCATCGGTCGGCTCGGCGTCACGGTGACGCTCTGGAAGGTCCCGGCCAAACGTTGATCCGCTGATCCGCTGATCCGCCGTCCCGCCGGCGCCGACTTTTCCCTCGCGGCCGCCCAGGTCGAGGTTATGTTCGCTTCCGCACATACAGTGCCGCATCCCGGATTTATGCTTTATAGCTAGAGGCAGCGAGTCCGGCACAAAGTCCGGCAGATTAGGCAAAGTAGAGCTGCTTGCATAATTACAAGGAAAAAGCGTGTCTCTGCATATGCCCAAACAGAACCGGGTGCTGGCGGCCCTGGCGCCGCGGGAGTATGAACGGCTGCTGCGCGACCTGGAACTGGTGGAGTTTTCCCAGGGACAGGTGATCTACCGCGAGGAGGGCCTCGTCCGCTATCTGCACTTTCCGACGACGCTGGCCGTTTCCGTACTCGCCTCGAGCAGGGATGGCGGTGCGACCAGCCTTGCGACGGTCGGCCATGAAGGATTCGTCGGTTTTTCCTCGGTCGCCGGCCACGATACGTCGCCCTTCGAAGTCATTGCGCTGAACGACGGCCATGCCTACCGCATGCCGCGGGAAGTGGCAGCCTGGGAGTTCGAGCAGCATGGCGGGTTTTCGAGGCTGCTGCTGGACTACTTCCAGACCGTTCTGTACCAGTTCGCCTATTCGGCCTTGTGCATCCAGGCCTATACCGTCGAGCAGCGGCTAAGCCGCTGGCTGCTCGAAGTCGTGGACCGCGTGGACGGGCAGCAGCTGAAGATGACGCAAGCCTTCATCGCCGGCAATCTGGGCGTGCGTCGCGAGGCCATCACCGAGGCGGCCCTGAAGCTGCAGGCCGCGGGACTGATCGAGTACAGCCGCGGCACGATCACGGTGATCGACCGTGGCGGTCTGGAAGGCCTCGCCTGCGAGTGCTATGCGCGGATCCGGGCCGAGTGCGAGCGTGCCCTGCAGATGCCACCCGCCCGGATCGATCCGGTCCGGCACGTGCGTCCCGATCTGGGAGAAATCCGCCGTCTGGCCGAGGAGCGTTTCCGCAACGGCGAGCGCGTCGAGCCGCAGTCGCTGTCCGACATGGGCCGGCTGCTCGACGAACTGCAGATCCATCAGCTCGAACTGAAGATCCAGAACGAGGAACTGTCCGCCGCCTATGCCGAGGCGGACATGCTGCAGAAAAAGTATGCCGACATCTACGATTTCGCACCGGTCCCCTATGTCACCGTGGATGCCCAGGGCATCATCCGCCAGATCAACCTCGCCGGCGCCATCCAGCTCGGGCTGAAGCGTTCCGAAATCGGTTTCCACCGCTTCGTCGATTCGCTCGAAGCCCCCAGCCAGGCGGCGTTCACCCGCTTTCTCGAGGAAACCCTGGCTGGCCACCAGCGACTGCAACTGGAGGTCGACCTGGTCCCGGCACAGCGGCGCGACGCCGCGACGGTGATCATCGACGGCATTGCCGACGAAAGCGGCAACGAGTGCCTGATGGTGCTGACCGACATCACCGCACGCAAGCGGGCCGAGGGCGAGTTGCAGAAATACCGCGAAGAACTGGAAAAGATGGTCGCCGCCCGGACGGCCGATCTGGCGAAGGCGCGCGAGATCGCCGAAACGGCCCAGCGCGCGAAAAGCGCCTTTCTGGCGAACGTGTCGCACGAGGTGCGTACGCCGCTCCATGTGATCTACGGGATGTCGACGCTGATCCGGCGCGAGGGCCTCAGCCAGAAACAGCTCGCGCGGCTGGACGAACTGGACCGGGCCAGCGTACAGCTGACGACGATCATCGACGAGATTCTCGAGCTGGCCTCCATCGAGGCGGGCAAGTTCAGCATGGGTCGGGAAGTGGTGGATTTCGTGGCACTGGTCGATCAGGTGGTCGAACGCTTCGCTCCGGAACTCGAGGCGAAAGGGCTCGAATTCCATGACGAGCTGGCCGTGCTGCCCGCCGTGCAGGGTGACGTGCATCGCCTGCAACAGGCCTTGTTCAACTATGTCGCCAATGCCGTCAAGTTCACGCCCCATGGCGGCATCACCCTGCGCATCTTCCCCGTCGAGGATGCGGGCGACCGCATCGAGCTGCGGTTCGAGGTCGAGGATACGGGGATCGGCATCCTGCCGGAAATCCGGGCGCGGCTGTTCGCGCCTTTCGAGCAGGCGGACAACTCCATGACGCGGGAGTATGGCGGCATCGGCCTGGGCCTGGCCATCACCCGGAAGATCGCCCAGCTGATGGACGGCGATGCCGGCTGCGACAGCACGCCGGGGAAGGGCAGCATCTTCTGGTTTACCGCCCGGCTGGAAAAAGCCTAGCCGGGCGGGCGCTGCGGATTACCGGGCCTGCGCGGCCGGCCGGTCCGCCATCAGCCCCGGCGCTTCCGCCAGCAGGAAGGCACGGAAGGTTTCCGCCACCGGGAGCAGTTCCTTCTCGGCGCGGTGCACGACGAACCAGCGGCGGATGACCGGCGTGCCGGTGACCGGCAGCCGGACCAGCCGGCCGACCTCGCACTCGAGCGATACCGTATGCGCCGAGATGAAGGCAAGGCCCAGCCCGGCCATCACCGCCTGCTTGATGGTTTCGTTGCCGACCATCTCGAGGCTGTGGCGCGGCACGATGCCGGCATCGGCGAAGAAGCGCTCCATCGTCGCCCGTGTGCCTGAGCCGGGTTCGCGGATCAGGAAGGTTTCCTCGGCGAGATCGGCGGAGCTGACGCGGGCCTTGCCGGCCAGGGGGTGGTCGGGCGGGGCGACGATGACCAGCGGGTGGTCGGCGAAGGCCTCGGCGATGGTGGTGAATTCCTGCGGCG
Organism: Rhodocyclaceae bacterium; assembly: GCA_034004665.1. Taxonomy (GTDB): domain Bacteria; phylum Pseudomonadota; class Gammaproteobacteria; order Burkholderiales; family Rhodocyclaceae; genus Sulfuricystis. The sequence continues at coordinate 30,856 of JAVEWF010000014.1, forward strand.
GCTGGCCCATGATGGCGAGGTCGATCTCGTTGTCGGCGAGCTGGCGTACCACGGTTTCACGGTTATGCACGCCGAGATGGAGTTCGATGCCGGGATGGCCGCGGCGGAATTCGGCCAGCAGGCGCGGGGCGAAGTACTTGGCCGTGCTGATCACGCCGATCGACAGCCGGCCGCCGCGCACGCCCTTGAGCGCATCGAGCGCTTCGTCGGCCTCGCGCAGCTGCTGGGCGATGCGCCGCGCATGGCGGGCGACCTCCTCACCGGCTTCCGTAAGATAGACCTTCTTGCCGACCATCTCGGTGAGCGGCAGGCCGGCCTGCTCCTCGAGCTGCTTGACCTGCATCGAGACGGCCGGCTGCGTGAGGTGCAGCTCCTCGGCCGCGCGCGAGAACGACAGGTGTCGCGCCACGGACTCGAAGACCTTGAGCTGGCGCAAGGTGACATGCTTCATTCGACACTCCCTATGCCGGATGCCGTCCTGCCGGCGCCGACTTTTGTTATGGCGCCCATCTTATCATCGCAATAAGAAATCGTGACTGTTGCTTATGGATGCTTGTGGCTATCGTTACGCGTCATGACGACACTGCAAGCCCTGATCTTCGACGTCGATGGCACCCTCGCCGATACCGAGCGCGACGGCCATCGCATCGCCTTCAACCTCGCCTTCGCCGATGCCGGCCTCGACTGGCAATGGGACGAAGCCCTGTATGGCGAGCTGCTCGCCGTGACCGGCGGCAAGGAGCGTATCCGCTTCTTCGCCGATCGCCACCGCCCGGAATTCGCGGCGCGCGACGACTTCGATGCGCTGGTCAAGTCGCTGCATGCGGCGAAGACGGCGCATTACGTGCGGCTGGTCGATTCCGGTGCGCTGCCGCTGCGTCCCGGCGTCCTTCGGCTGGTCGAAGAGGCGCGTGCCGCCGGCCTGCGCCTCGCCATCGCCACGACGACGACGCCCGAGAACGTCGAGGTGCTGCTGCGCGCCAGCATGGCGCCGGCAGCGGCTTCGTGGTTCGAAGTGATCGGCGCGGGCGACATCGTGCCCGCCAAGAAGCCGGCACCCGACATCTATGTCTGGGTGCTGGAGCGCCTGGGACTGCCGGCGTCGGCCTGTCTCGCATTCGAGGATTCCGAAAACGGCATCCGATCCAGCCTTGCGGCCGGCATTCCGACCCTGGTGACCGAAAGCGAGTACACCCGCGGCCAGGACTTCGCCGGGGCGCTCGCCGTGCTGCCGGATCTGGCCGACACGACGCTCGCCGAAGTAAAGTCGATATACCGTAAGGGCTTATCGTCGGCATAAAAACTCGTGACTGTTATTTATGGATCGGCCTCTCTAAGATGCCGTTCATCGCAAGACTGAACAACCACCAGACATATCACCATCACCACTAGAGGAGAAGGGAACATGGATCAATCCGCACGCTACGCCGACCTGAGCCTGAAGGAAGAAGACCTGATCGCCGGCGGCAAGCACATCCTGGTCGCCTACAAGATGAAGCCCAAGGCGGGCTACGGTTATCTGGAAGCGGCTGCCCACTTCGCCGCCGAGTCTTCCACCGGCACCAACGTCGAGGTGTCGACCACCGACGAATTCACCAAGGGCGTCGATGCGCTGGTGTACATGATCGACGAGGCGACCGAGGAAATGCGCATCGCCTACCCGATCGACCTGTTCGACCGCAACGTGATCGACGGCCGCATGATGCTCGTCTCCTTCCTGACCCTGACCATCGGCAACAACCAGGGCATGGGCGACATCGAGCACGCCAAGATGTACGACTTCTTCATGCCGCGCCGTGCCATCGAGCTGTTCGACGGCCCCTCGGTCGACATCACCAACCTGTGGCGCATCCTCGGCCGTCCGATGGAAAACGGCGGCTACATCGCCGGCACCATCATCAAGCCGAAGCTGGGCCTGCGTCCCGAACCCTTCGCCAAGGCGGCCTACCAGTTCTGGCTCGGCGGCGACTTCATCAAGAACGACGAGCCGCAGGGCAACCAGGTCTTCTGCCCGATGAAGAAGGTCATCCCGCTCGTCTATGACGCCATGAAGCGCGCGATGGACGAAACCGGCGAAGCCAAGATCTTCTCGGCCAACATCACCGCCGACGACCACGCCGAGATGATCGCCCGCGGCGAATACATCCTCGAAACCTTCGGTCCGGACGCCGACAAGGTGGCCTTCCTGGTCGACGGCTACGTCGGCGGCCCCGGCATGGTCACCACCGCCCGCCGCTACTTCTCGCGCCAGTACCTGCACTACCACCGTGCCGGCCACGGCGCGGTCACCTCGCCCAGCGCCAAGCGCGGCTACACCGCCTACGTGCTGGCCAAGATGTCGCGCCTGCAGGGTGCCTCCGGCATCCACGTCGGCACCATGGGCTACGGCAAGATGGAAGGCGACGCTTCCGACAAGGACATCGCCTACATCATCGAGCGCGACGAGTTCCAGGGACCGGCCTACAACCAGAAGTGGTACGGCATGAAACCGACGACGCCGATCATCTCCGGCGGCATGAACGCCCTGCGCCTGCCCGGCTTCTTCGAGAACCTCGGCCACGGCAACGTCATCAACACCGCCGGCGGCGGCTCCTACGGCCACATCGACTCCCCGGCCGCCGGCGCCAAGTCGCTGCGCCAGGCCTACGAGTGCTGGAAGGCCAAGGCCGACCCGATCCAGTGGGCCAAGGAGCACAAGGAATTCGCCCGTGCCTTCGAATCCTTCCCGAAGGATGCCGACAAGCTCTTCCCGGGCTGGCGCGAGAAGCTGGGTGTCCACAAGTAATCGACGCTCTGCTAAAAAGCCCTGCTCCGGCAGGGCTTTTTTTCTTGATTGGATGAAATCATGACCGACAAGACCCAATTCCTCGTCAAGCAGGAACCCTTCTATCAGGCGCAGGGCAGGGAAGTGGCGCTCTACGAGGCCGCCTACGCCGCCAAACTACCGGTGATGGTCAAGGGCCCGACCGGCTGCGGCAAGTCGCGCTTCGTCGAGTACATGGCGTGGAAGCTGCAAAAGCCGCTCATCACGGTGGCCTGCAACGAGGACATGACCGCCTCCGACCTGGTCGGCCGCTACCTGCTCGAGGCCAATGGCACGCGCTGGCTCGACGGTCCGCTGACCACCGCCGCGCGCATCGGCGCGATCTGCTACCTGGACGAGATCGTCGAGGCGCGGCAGGACACCACCGTGGTGATCCACCCGCTGACCGACCATCGCCGCACCTTGCCCCTGGACAAGAAGGGCGAGCTGATCGAGGCGCATCCGGATTTCCAGCTGGTGATCTCGTACAACCCCGGTTACCAGTCGCTGATGAAGGACCTCAAGCAATCGACCAAGCAGCGCTTCACCGCCTTCGATTTCGACTATCCGGCACCGGAACTGGAGACAGCCATCCTCGCGAAGGAAACGGGTCTGGCCGAAGGTACCGCCGCCAAGCTGGTCAAGATCGGCCAGGTCGGCCGCAACCTCAAGGGCCATGGCCTCGACGAAGGCATCTCGACGCGCCTGCTGGTCTATGCGGCGACGCTGATCAAGCGCGGCGTGGATGCGCAGGATGCGTGCCGCATGGCGCTGGTGCGTCCGATCACCGACGATGCCGACATCCGCGCCACGCTCGATCACGCCATCGATACGACCTTCGTTTGAGCGGCCGGCCGTGACGGCAGTCGACAAGGCGGACCCCGCCCTCAGGGAGTACCAGCATCCGCTGATGCAGCAGTACTGGAAGCGGCTGGATACGCGCTTTCCGCAGGTCGCCGAGATCTTCGAGGAGGCGATGGCCGAGGCCCTGTTGGTCATCGACCGGCCCGACCTGGACGCCTATCTCGATGCCGCAAGCTTCCTCGGCCGGCTGGGGCGCGGCGTCGAGCCCATGCTGGTGTTTCTCGAGGAGTGGCCCTCGGTGGCCGACGCCGTCGGCAAGGAAGCGCTCGCACCCGTACTGGACCTCGTCAAGGCGATGCAGAAATCGCCGAACGGCAAGGCCATCGCCCCGTTCCTGCAGACGCTGGCCGCGGTCGCGCGCCGCCTGCAGTCGGTCGAACAGCTCCGGCACTACATCGACATCGCGCGCGACCTGATGACGCGCACCACCGGGTCCATCCACGGCCACCACACGACCTTCCCGAGCCCCGGCCTGCCGGTCTTCTTCGAGCAGGCGCCGCGCGTGCTCGACCTGCTGTCCGTCGGCGGGCTGCGCAACTGGGCCGACTACGGCATCCGCAACTACAGCCATCATCCCGAGCGGCAGGAGGAATATTTCGCGCTCCAGCTCGCCGACAGCCGCGCGGTGCTGCAGCGCGAACGGCGCGGCACGCTGTTCGCCGACGTCGAACGCCAGCTCGATTTGTATCTGCGCGCGCTGTGGCAGGATGGCGACCAACTCGTGCCGTATTCGACGGCGTTCGACGAGTTGCGCAAGCCGGTCCCCTATTACGACAGGCTCGGCCTGCGCATTCCCGACGTGTTCGAGGATGCGGAACAGATCCGCGGCATCGACCGCTATCGGGCGGTTCTCGCCCACATGGTCGGCCACCGGCGCTGGAGCAGGCCGCAGGTCGCCGACAACTGGAGCCCCTTCCAGCGCATGGCGGTCGAATTCTTCGAGGACTGCCGCATCGAGACGCTGCTGGTCCGGGAGTATCCCGGACTGCGCCGCATCTTCCTCGGACTGCATCCGAAGCCGGTGGAGCATGCCTGCGATCCGGAAACGACCTCCTGCCTGCGCCACCGCCTCGCGATGCTCTCGCGTGCGCTGCTCGACCCGGATCACGGCTATCGGGATGCCGATCTCAACGACTTCGTCGCGCGTTTCCATGCGCTGCTGGCCGGCGGTCCGTCGAGTACCGCCGACACGGCCAGCCTCGCGCTCGCCTATGTCGCGAAGACGCGTCGCCAGAGCGACCAGTTCGCCAGGGTGCATTTCGACGACACGGTCATCGACTATCGCGACGACAACCGGCATCTGTGGAAATTCATCGAGGACAGCGACGACGAGGATTTCTTCGACGATCCCGACAAGAGCCTGGCCAAGGAATCGGAAATCGTCGGTTTGCCGCCCCGGCACTATCACGAGTGGGACCATTCGACCAAGACCTTCCGTCCCGACTGGGCAAGCGTCTACGAGGCGCTGCATCCGAGCGGCAATCCGGCCGACATCGACAGGCTGTTGCAGAAGCACGCGGCGCTGGCCAAGCAGCTCAAGCGCCTGCTCGACCTGCTCAAGCCGCAGGACAAGGTGCGCATCCGCTACCAGGAGGAGGGCAGCGAACTCGATCTCGACGTGGCGATTCGCTCCCTGATCGACTTCAAGGGCGGCGCGACGCCGGATCCGCGCATCAACATGAGCCACCGCACCGACGGCCGCAACATCGCCGTCTTGCTGCTGGTCGACCTCTCGGAGTCGCTCAACGAAAAAGTCGGCGCTGGCGGGACGGGCCAGACCATCCTCGAACTCAGCCAGGAGGCGGTGTCGCTGCTCGCCTGGGCGATCGACCGCCTCGGCGACCCGCTGGCCATCGCCGGCTTCCACTCCAATACCCGCCACGAGGTGCGCTACCAGCACATCAAGGGTTTTTCCGAGCAGTGGAACGACGAGGTAAAGGCGCGCGTCGCCGCGATGGAGGCGGGCTGGTCGACCCGCATGGGCGCCGCCTTGCGCCATGCCGGCCACTATCTGGGCGCGCGCAAGGCGGACAAGCGCATCCTGCTGGTGCTGACCGACGGCGAGCCGGCCGACATCGACGTCACCGATCCCGAGCACCTGCGGGCCGATACGAAGAAGGCGGTGGAGGAGCTCGACACGCAGGGCATCACCACCTTCTGCCTGTCCCTCGACCCGAAGGCCGACGAGTACGTCCGGGAGATCTTCGGCAACCGCTGGCGCGTACTCGACCGTATCGAGCGGCTTCCCGAACAGCTGCCGATGCTTTACCTGTCGCTCACCAAATGATGCATTCGGCATTGCTGCACAGCAATAGCAGTAGCCTTATTCTGACTATAAGAAAAAGTGACTGGCGCTTATGGGTCGGGCCCATTAGAGTTTGCTCATCTGCTCGGCAGGCAGGCTGAATCGACTGCCGAAACCGTTTCTCCACTCCCTCTGGCGTTTGCCAGTTTGGCCCGCCCCCACCTGAAAATGGGGGCGGGGTTTTTCTTCCAGACGGGTGGCAGCGGCCGGCAGACAAGACAATAAAGCCGTGTTACTGGTTGGCCGACAAGGAGGGATGCATGGAAATGGGTCGTATCACGCTGTCGCAGTTCATGAACGAGGCGCAGCGCAAGATTCCCGGCGCGACCGGTGACTTCACCGGCCTCATCAACGACATTGCCACCGCGAGCAAGATCATCGCCAACCAGGTCGGCAAGGGTGCGCTGGTCGCCAGCGGCAAGGATCTCAACCAGAAGCTCGAAGGCCTGGCCAACGATGTCATGCTCGACGCCGCCAAGGCGACCGGCCATCTCTCCGCCATCGCTTCGGAAGACACGGACGGCATCAATGCCGTCCAGCCGCGCGGCAAGTACCTGCTGGTGTTCGACCCGCTGAACGGCTCGGGTAACCTCGACATCAACTTCCAGTCCGGCACCATTTTTTCGATCCTGCGTGCCCCGGATCCCAAGCGCAAGGCGAAGGACGAGGACTTCCTCCAGCCCGGCGCTGAAATGCTGTGCGCCGGCCTGATCCAGTACGGCGCCTCGACCCGCCTGATCATCACGACCGGCGACGGGGTCGATGGTTTCACGCTCGACCGGGAAATCGGCGAGTACGTGCTGACGCATCCGAAGATGACCATCCCGCAGGAGGCCTCCACCTTCGCCATCAACGCCTCCAACGAGAAGTACTGGGAGCCGCCGGTGCGCCGCTACGTACAGGAATGCATGGCCGGCAAGGAAGGCCCGCGCGGCAAGGATTTCGGCATGCGCTGGGTCGCTTCGCTGGTGGCCGAGGCCTACCGCATCCTCACGCGCGGCGGCGTCTTCCTCTATCCGCACGACGAGCGCACCCGTGACCAGGGCGGCCGTCTCGGCCTGATCTACGAGGCCAATCCGATCGGCTTCATCATCGAGCAGGCGGGCGGCGCTGCGATCACCGGCCGCAACCGCATCCTCGACATCAAGCCCGCGGAGCTTCACCAGCGCGCGCCCTTCATCTTCGGCTCGAAGGATGAGGTCGACCGTCTGCACCGCTACCATCAGGAGTACGTCGAGGGCAAGGATCTGAGCAGCTACGACATGCCGCTGTTCTCGTCGCGCTCGCTCTTCCGCTGATAGCGGCCAACCCCTTCTTTCTTTTCATTCGGAGACGAACATGTCGGTCAAGCATCCTGTCATCGCCATCACCGGCTCGTCCGGCGCGGGCACCTCGACGGTCACCAAGTCCTTCCAGCACGTTTTCCGCCGCGAGAAGATCACGGCCGCGGTCATCGAGGGCGATTCCTTCCACAAGTTCGACCGGATGGCGATGAAGGCCGAGGTTGCCGAGCAGGCCAAGAAGGGCAACCACCACCTGAGCCACTTCGGCGCCAATGCCAACGAGCTCGAACTGCTCGAGCAGCTCTTCAAGGAGTACGGCGAGACGGGCAACGGCAAGCGCCGCTACTACCTGCACAACCACGAGGAAGCCGCACCGTACAAGCAGGAGCCGGGCACCTTCACGCCCTGGCAGGACCTGCCGCCCTCCGACGTGCTGTTCTACGAGGGCCTGCACGGCGCCGTCGTCACCGACAAGGTGAACGTGGCCCAGCATGCCGACCTGCTGGTCGGCGTGGTGCCGATCATCAACCTCGAGTGGATCCAGAAGCTGATTCGCGACAAGGGCGCGCGCGGCTACTCGACCGAGGCGGTCGTCGACACCATCCTGCGCCGCATGCCCGACTACGTGAACTACATCACCCCGCAGTTCTCGCGGACCCATGTGAATTTCCAGCGCGTGCCGACCGTCGACACCTCCAACCCCTTCATCGCCCAGGACATCCCGACGCCCGACGAGAGCTTCGTGGTGATCCGCTTCGCCAACCCGAAGGGCATCGACTTCCCCTACCTGCTGTCGATGATCCACGACTCCTTCATGTCGCGGCCGAACGTCATCGTCGTGCCCGGCGGCAAGATGGAGCTGGCGATGCAGCTGATTTTCACGCCGATGATCCTGCGTCTGATGGAGAACAAGCGCCGCGCCATGGCGCTCTGACGCGATCACCGTATTGCCGAAACCGGATTACCCACAACCTTAGAAGCCGGGTTTTCGCGGATAATCGCGGATTGCCCGGGGAGGAGAGCCCATGTCTGCCACTTTCAGTGATTTCGAGCCGCCCGTGTTCAACAATCTGACCAGCGCGATCCGCGCCCTGGCCATGGATGCCGTCCAGAAGGCCAACTCCGGCCACCCCGGTGCGCCCATGGGCATGGCCGAGATCGCCGAGGTGCTGTGGAACCACCACATGCGCCACAACCCGAACAACCCCAAGTGGGCCAACCGTGACCGCTTCGTGCTGTCGAACGGCCACGGCTCGATGCTGATCTATGCACTGCTGCACCTGACCGGCTACGACGTGTCGATCGACGACATCAAGAGCTTCCGCCAGCTGCACAGCAAGACCCCGGGCCACCCCGAGTACGGCTACACCCCCGGCGTCGAGACCACGACCGGCCCGCTCGGCCAGGGCATCACCAATGCCGTCGGCATGGCGATGGCCGAGAAGCTGCTGGCCGCCGAGTTCAACAAGCCCGGCCATGAGATCGTCGACCACCGCACCTATGTTTTCCTCGGCGACGGCTGTCTGATGGAAGGCATCTCGCACGAGGCCTGCGCGCTGGCCGGCACCTGGGGCCTGGGCAAGCTGACCGCCTTCTGGGACGACAACGGCATCTCGATCGACGGCCACGTCGAAGGCTGGTTCACCGACGACACGCCGAAACGCTTCGAAGCCTACGGCTGGCACGTCGTGCCGAACGTCAACGGCCACGATCCCGAGGCCCTGCACAAGGCCATCGAAGCCGCCAAGGCCGTCACGGATAAACCCAGCCTGATCTGCTGCAAGACCGTGATCGGTGCGGGCTCGCCCAACAAGGCCGGCACCCACGACGTGCATGGCGCCCCGCTGGGTGATGCCGAGATCGCCGCTGCCCGTCCGCACATCGGCTGGAACTTCGGCCCGTTCGAAATTCCGAAGGAAGTTTACGAAGCCTGGGATGCCAAGAAGAAGGGCGCCGAGTTGGAGTCCTCGTGGAACCAGAAGTTCGAGCACTACGCCAAGGCCTTCCCTGCCGAGGCCACGGAGTTCAAGCGCCGCATGGCCAATGAACTGCCCACCAACTGGGCCGACCACGCCGCCAAGGCCATCGCCGCCGCCAACGAGAAGGGCGAGACGGTCGCCACCCGCAAGGCCTCGCAACTCGCCATCAACGCGCTGGCCCCGGCCCTGCCCGAGTTCCTCGGCGGTTCCGCCGACCTGACCGGCTCCAACCTGACCAACTGGACGGGTTGCAAGCACGTTTCCGGCAAGAGCACCGGCAACTACATCTCCTACGGCGTGCGCGAGTTCGGCATGTCGCACATCATGAACGGCATGGCGCTGCATGGCGGCCTGCTGCCCTTCGGCGGCACCTTCCTGATGTTCTCCGAGTACGCCCGCAATGCGCTGCGCATGTCGGCGCTGATGAAGCAGCGCGTGATCTACGTGTTCACGCACGACTCCATCGGCCTCGGCGAGGACGGCCCGACGCACCAGCCGGTCGAGCAGATCGCCACCCTGCGCCTGATCCCGAACATGGATCTGTGGCGCCCCTGCGATACCGTCGAGACCATGGTGGCCTGGACCGCCGCCGTCGAGAAGACTTCCGGCCCGACTTCGCTGGCCCTGTCGCGTCAGAACCTGCCGTTCGTCAAGCGCGACGCTGCGACCATCGAGGCGATCAAGAAGGGTGGCTACCTCCTGTCGCCGGCCAAGGGCGCCGCCCGTGCCGTGCTGATCGCCACCGGCTCGGAAGTCGAACTGGCGCTCAAGGCCCAGGAAACGCTGGCCCAGCAGGAAATCCACGTCAATGTCGTGTCGATGCCCAGCACCAACGTCTTCGATCGCCAGGACAAGGCGTACAAGGACAGCGTCCTGCCCAAGGGCCTGCCGCGCATCGTCATCGAGGCGGGTGTGACCGACGGCTGGTGGAAGTACGTCGGCGGCGAAGGTGCGGTGATCGGCCTCGACCGCTTCGGCGAATCGGCGCCGGCCGGCACGCTGTTCAAGGAATTCGGTTTCACGGTGGCGAACGTCGTGAAGGCCGTCGAATCGTTCATCTAACCATTACAAGGAGAAACACAGAATGGCAATCAAAGTTGGCATCAACGGTTTCGGCCGCATCGGCCGCATGGCTTTCCGCGCCATCGCCAAGGACTTTCCCGAGATCGAGGTCGTCGCCATCAACGACCTGCTCGAGCCGAACTACCTGGCCTACATGCTGAAGTACGACTCCGTGCATGGCCGCTTCAACGGCGACATCTCGGTCGAAGGCAACAACCTGATCGTCAATGGCAAGAAGATCCGCCTGACCGCCGAGAAAGATCCGGCCAACCTGAAGTGGGGCGAGGTCGGTGCCGACATCGTCATCGAATCCACCGGTTTCTTCCTGACCAAGGAAACCTGTCAGAAGCACCTCGACGCGGGCGCCAAGAAGGTCGTGCAGTCGGCTCCGTCCAAGGACGACACCCCGATGTTCGTCTACGGCGTGAACCACGAGAAGTACGCTGGAGAGACCATCGTTTCGGCCGCTTCCTGCACTACCAACTGCTTGGCCCCCGTCGCCAAGGTGCTGAACGACGGCTGGGGCATCAAGCGCGGCCTGATGACGACCGTGCATGCCGCCACCGCGACGCAGAAGACCGTCGATGGCCCGTCCTCCAAGGACTGGCGCGGTGGCCGCGGCATCCTCGAGAACATCATCCCGTCCTCGACCGGCGCCGCCAAGGCCGTCGGCGTGGTGCTGCCCGAGCTGAACAAGAAGCTGACCGGCATGGCCTTCCGCGTGCCGACCTCCGACGTCTCCGTGGTCGACCTGACTGTCGAGCTGAACAAGGAAGCCGACTACAAGGACATCTGCGCCGCCATGAAGGCCGCCGCCGAAGGCGCGCTGAAGGGCGTGCTCGGCTACACCGACGAGAAGGTCGTCTCCACCGACTTCGTCGGCAACAGCGCGCCGTCGACTTTCGACGCCGAAGCCGGCATCGCGCTCGACAAGACCTTCGTCAAGGTCGTGGCCTGGTACGACAACGAGTACGGCTACACCTGCAACATGCTGCGCTTCGTCAAGCACGTCGCCTCGAAGTAAGCCGAGATTCACCATCCAAGCATTGCGCCTGACATCGGGGCGCAATGCTTCAGTGGTCAATTTCACAAAAATATTCAGGAGACAGACATGCCCAAGTTCATTCGCATGACCGACCTCGACCTCGCCGGCAAGCGCGTGTTCATCCGCGCCGACCTCAACGTGCCGGTCAAGGACGGCAAGGTCACCTCGGACGCCCGGATCACCGCCTCGATGCCGACCATCGAGCACGCCATGAAGGCCGGCGCCAAGGTGATGGTCACCTCCCACCTCGGTCGTCCGACCGAGGGCGAGTGGACCGCCGAGGTTTCCCTGCAGCCTGTCGCCGATGTCATGTCCGCCAAGCTGGGCAAGCCCGTGCGCCTGATCAAGGACTGGGTCGACGGTGGTTTCGACGTTGCCGAAGGCGAAGTCGTGCTGCTCGAGAACTGCCGCGTCAACAAGGGCGAGAAGAAGAACGTCGAGGAAACCGCGAAGAAGTATGCCGCCCTGTGCGACGTCTTCGTCATGGATGCCTTCGGCACCGCGCACCGCGCCGAGGCCTCGACCTACGGCATCGCCCAGTTCGCACCGACCGCCTGTGCCGGCAAGCTGGTGAGCGAAGAACTCGAAGCGCTCGATAAGGCGCTGGCCAACCCGGCCCGCCCGATGGTTGCCATCGTCGGCGGCTCCAAGGTGTCGACCAAGCTGACCGTGCTCGAAGCCCTGTCCGAGAAGTGTGAACAGCTCGTCGTCGGTGGCGGCATCGCCAACACCTTCCTCAAGGCCACGGGCAAGAACGTCGGAAAGTCGCTCTGCGAGGATGACCTGGTGCCCACCGCCCAGGCCCTGATGAGCAAGATGACCGCGCGTGGCGCCACCATCCCGATCGCCGTCGATGTCGTCTGCGGCAAGAAGTTCGACGCCGCCGAGCCCGCCGTCGGCAAGGATGCCGGCGCGGTGGCCGATGACGACATGATCTTCGACATCGGCCCGAAGTCGGCGCAGGAACTGGTCGACATCATCATGAAGGCCGGCACGGTCGTCTGGAACGGTCCGGTCGGCGTCTTCGAATTCGACCAGTTCGGCGAAGGCACCAAGGCCATCGCCATGGCCATCGCCAACACCAAAGCATTCACCCTGGCCGGCGGTGGCGACACCATCGCCGCCATCCAGAAATACGACATCTACGACAAGGTGTCCTATATCTCCACTGCCGGTGGCGCCTTCCTCGAATATCTCGAGGGCAAGGTTCTGCCCGCCGTCGATATCCTGGAAAAGCGCGCCAAGGGCTGATCCTCTTCAACCATCTCGGGGGCGGTACGCCACAAGCGGGCCGCCCGCACACATGCAACGCACGACAAAAATCGTAGCAACGCTCGGCCCGGCGTCATCCGATCAGCATACGATCGACGCACTGGTCGTAGCCGGCATAGACGTTGTCCGGCTGAATTTCTCCCACGGCACACCCGACGATCACCGCAAGCGCATCGAAGTCCTCCAGCAGGCGATGCGTACCCATGGTCGTACCGTCGGGGTGATGGCCGACCTGCAGGGCCCGAAGATCCGCATCGGCAAGTTCGCCGGCAGCAAGATCCTGCTCAAGCCCGGCCAGCGTTTCATCCTTGATGCCGAATGCACGCTCGGCGATTCCGAAAGGGTCGGGCTTGACTATCCGGAACTGATCGAGGACGTGTCGCCCGGCGACACCCTGCTGCTCGATGACGGTCGTGTCGTCATGGATGTCGAGCGCATCGAGGAAACCGAGATCCACTGCGTCGTCCGCCACGGCAACGAGCTGTCGAACAACAAGGGCATCAACAAGCAGGGCGGCGGCCTGTCCGCTCCCGCACTGACGGCCAAGGACATCGAGGACATCAAGGTCGCCGCCGAGCTGCAGGTCGACTATGTCGCCGTTTCCTTTCCGAAATCCGGCGGCGACCTGCGTCTCGCCCGAAAGCTGCTGCACAAGGCCGGTTCGTCCGCGCTCGTCGTCGCCAAGATCGAGCGCTGCGAAGCGATCGACAACCTCGAGGACATCCTGCATGCCTGCGACGGCGTGATGGTGGCGCGCGGCGACCTCGCGGTCGAGGTCGGCGATGCCGCCGTGCCGGCGCTGCAGAAGAAGATCATCCGCATGGCGCGCGAGCACAACAAGTTCGCCATCACCGCCACGCAGATGATGGAGTCGATGATCCACTCGCCGGTGCCGACGCGCGCCGAGGTGTCCGATGTCGCCAACGCCGTCCTTGACGGTACCGATGCGGTGATGCTGTCCGCCGAGACCGCCGCCGGCGACTATCCGGTCGAGACGGTCAACGCGATGGCGCGCATCTGCCAGGAGGCCGAAAAGTCGTCCGATCCGGCCGCCCTGGACCGTCACTTCCTCGACCGCGTGTTTACCCGCATCGACCAGTCGATCGCGATGGCGGCGCTGTTCACCGCACACCACCTCAAGGTCAAGGCGATCGCCGCGCTCACCCAGTCCGGTTCCACCGCATTGTGGATCTCGCGCCTCGATTGCGGCGTACCGATCTACGCCCTGACTCCCGATATCCGCACGCGCTACAAAGTCAGCGTCTACCGCGGCGTCTATCCGCTGATGACACGCTATGCCGGCCACGATCGCGACGAACTGCTGTTCGAAGCCGAGGAGGAACTGATCCGCTCCGGTGCTGTCGAGGTGGGTGATCTGATCGTGCTAACCTTTGGCGAACCCATCGGTCAGGCCGGCGGCACCAATACCCTGAAACTCGTCCGGGTCGGCGAACATCGGCCCGTCTAGTCCAATCAACCCAATCGAGAAGAGGAGACCACCATGCCACTCGTATCCATGCGCCAGCTGCTGGACCACGCCGCCGAACACGGCTACGGCCTGCCCGCGTTCAACGTCAACAACCTCGAGCAGATCCAGGCCATCATGGAAGCCGCCGAGGAAACCAACAGTCCCGTGATCATGCAGGGCTCGGCCGGCGCCCGCAAGTACGCCGGCGAGGCCTACCTGCGCCACCTGATCGAAGCCGCGATCGAGACCCATCCCGACGTGCCGATCGTCATGCACCAGGACCACGGCGCCAGCCCGGCCGTCTGCATCCAGTCGATGCGTTCCGGCTTCTCCAGCGTCATGATGGACGGCTCGCTGATGGAAGACGGCAAGACCCCGTCGTCCTTCAAGTACAACGTCGATACCACCAAGCTCGTCGTCGACATCGCCCACGCCATCGGTGTTTCCGTCGAGGGCGAACTGGGCTGCCTCGGTTCGCTCGAGTCCGGCATGGGCGAGAAGGAAGACGGCCACGGTGCGGAAGGCGCGCTGTCGCACGACCAGCTGCTGACCGATCCCAACGAGGCTGCCGAGTTCGTCAAGGCCACGCAGGTTGACGCGCTGGCCATCGCCATCGGCACCAGCCACGGCGCCTACAAGTTCACCCGTCCGCCCACGGGCGCAGTGCTGCGCATCGACCGCATCAAGGAGATCCACGCCCGCCTGCCGAATACCCACCTGGTGATGCACGGCTCCTCCAGCGTGCCGCAGGACTGGCTCAAGATCATCAACGAGAACGGCGGCGAGATGGGCGCGACCTACGGCGTGCCGGTCGAGGAAATCGTCGAGGGCATCAAGAACGGCGTGCGCAAGGTCAACATCGACACCGACCTGCGCATGGCGTCTACCGGCGCGATCCGCCAGTTCCTCAACAAGGACCGCAAGAACTTCGACCCGCGCAAGTACTTCACCGAGGCCCGCAAGGCCATGAAGGAGATCTGCAAGGCGCGTTATGAAGCCTTCGGCTGCGCCGGCCAGGCCA
>JAVEWF010000015.1:0-21552 GCA_034004665.1 Rhodocyclaceae bacterium
CCGTCCATCACCGGCATCTGCATGTCCATCAGCACGAGGTCGAATGCCTGCGCGGCGCACCGGTCGACGGCCTGGCGGCCATTCTCCGCGCCCTCCGCCTCGAGGCCGAGCCGGCCGAGCATCAGGCGGACCACCTGCATGTTCACCGGGTTGTCCTCGACCACGAGGACGCGCCCTCGCAAGGCGCCCGCCGGCAGGGCCTCGGCAACCGGGCGCACGGCTGGCTGCCGCGGCGCATCGCAGACCGGCAGGCTCAGTTCGAACCAGAAGCAGCTGCCGGCGCCCGGCGTGCTGGCGAAACCGATCTCCCCGCCCATGGCTTTCACCACGCGCTGCGCGATGACGAGGCCGAGCCCGGTACCGCCGAAGCGCCGCGTCATCGAGGCGTCGGCCTGCGAGAACGGCTGGAACAGCCGGGCCTGCGCCTCGGGGGAAATGCCGATCCCGGTATCGCGTACGGACAGGCGGACCAGCGCGTGTCCCGTCGCCTGCGGCTGCCACGCGAGTTCCACGTCGATGCGCCCGGCAGGCGTGAACTTGACGGCATTGCCGACCAGGTTGAAAAGGATCTGGCGCAGGCGGTGCTCGTCGCCACGCAGGCAGGCGGGCAGGTCTTCCGGACAGTCGAGGGCGAGCAGCAGACCCTTTTCCATCGCCCGCGGCCGCAACAGTTCGCACACATCGGCGACCAGGCTGGCCAGATCGACGTCGGTCGATTCGAGGCTGAACTGCCCGGCTTCGATCTTCGAAAAGTCGAGGATGTCGTTGATGATCGACATCAGCGTGCGGCCGGAAGACTGCAGCGTGGCGACGAAATCCTTCTGCTCGTCATCGAGACGGGTGGTCATGAGCAGATCGGCCATGCCGAGCACGCCGTTCATCGGCGTGCGGATCTCGTGGCTCATGACGGCCAGGAATTCACTTTTCGCCCGCGACGCGGCCTCGGCGGACGCACGGGCCCGTTCGAGATCGGCGAGCGTGCGCCGCAGGCGCGCTTCGGCCTCACGCCGGCGGTTTTCGATGAGGGCGAGCAGCAGCAGCGGGCCGACGATCAGGAAACCGGCGGCCAGAAAGCCGAGACGGATCGTCCCGGCATTGCCTGCCCCCGCCGACCAGCCGCCGCGCGGCCGTGCCGCCATCTGCCACGCCCCCGCCGGCAGCGCGACATCCAGCCGCACGGCATGGCCTTCGAACAGGCCGGGATCGCCGAAGAACGTTTCTCCGGAAGCCCCCGTGGCATCGCGGCCGCGCAACGCGATTTCGACAGGCAGCCCTTCGTCCAGCAGGCCGCTGTCCCGATACAGGCGTTCGACATCGATCACCGCCGAGACCAGCCCCCAGAAGCGCCGTCCGCCGTTGTCGGCGACAAACACCGGAATGCGGCCGATGAAGCCGGTCCCCCCCTGCGCCAGCTTTACCGGCCCGGCAAGAATCAGGGCGCCCGTATCGCGCGCCCGCTCGGCCGCCGCCCGCTGGGCCGGCGTCTTGCGATAGTCGAGGCCGACCGCCTTCTCGTTGCCCGCCAGCGGATACATGAAACGGATCACCAGGTCGGGCGCCGCAGCGATGTTGCGCAACTGGGACTGCCCCTCGAACAGGGGCTGCGCCACCCGCTCGAACCCGGCCTGGGTCAGGTGCGGATTGGCGGCGATCACGCTCACCAGTCCGCGCGTGAGCTGGATGTTGCCGCGTACATTGCCTTCCAGGCGGCTCTGCAGCAACTGCAGGCTTTCACGCACCGCATTCTCTTCGCTGCGCCGACGGGCCGCTTCGTCCTGCCGCTCCACGAAACGCGCCGTCAGAAACAGGGCGACCGCCGCGACGAACGCCGCCAGCAGGACCAATGCGGGACACACGCCGGCGACGCGGTCCGAGGAACCCTTCGTTTCGTTCATGTGGTGTCGCACCGGCAGGGACTGCAGGCACCTGCCGCCTCCTTTGGCGATCGATTGTAAGTGCAAAGCTTGAAAACGCCCTCCCGCGACACCAGCTAGACTCCACTCACAGCCCAGGAAACCGCCATGACCCTCGCCGCCGCCACCCTCGACCAGCTGTTCCGCAACGCCCGCACCCATAACGGCTGGCTCGACAAGCCGGTTCCCGAAGCATTGCTGAAGGAATTGCACGACCTCATGAAATGGGGGCCGACCAGCGCCAACTGCTGGCCGCTGCGGGTGGTCTACGTGAAATCGCCGGAAGCGAAAGCGCGCCTGCTGCCGCTGATGATGGAAGGCAACCGCGCCAAGACCGAAGCGGCGCCCGTTACCGCGATCCTCGGCATGGACCTCGACTTTCCCGACACCCTGCCGACACTCTTCCCGCACACCGACGCGAAGTCGTGGTTCGCCGGCAACGCACCGCTGATCGAGGCCACCGCCTTCCGCAACGGCAGCCTGCAGGGCGCCTACTTCATGCTGGCTGCGCGCGCGCTCGGCCTCGACTGCGGCCCGATGTCCGGCTTCGACGCCGACCAGGTAAACGCCGAATTCTTCGCCGGCACGAACATCCGGGCCAACTTCATCTGCAACCTCGGCTACGGCGACGCGGCGGCCCTGTTTCCGCGCAGCCCGCGCCCCGAGTTCGACGAGGTCTGCAAGATCATCTAAAAGTCGGCGCCGGCGGGACGGCATTGCGGTTTAATACGCGCCCGTCCTGAACCAGGAATCTCCCATGGCCGGTGCCAGCCTGCTCGCCCTGCTCGACGACATCGCCTCGATCCTCGACGATGTCGCCGCGATGACCAAGGTCGCCGCGAAGAAGACCGCCGGCGTGCTCGGCGACGACCTCGCCCTGAACGCCCAGCAGGTCAGCGGCGTGCATGCCGACCGCGAGCTGCCGGTCGTCTGGGCCGTCGCCGTCGGCTCGCTGAAGAACAAGGCCATCCTCGTCCCCGCCGCGCTGGCGATCAGCGCGCTGCTGCCCTGGCTGGTGACGCCGCTGCTGATGCTCGGCGGGCTTTACCTGTGCTTCGAGGGCGTCGAAAAACTCGCGGAAAAGTTCCGGCACGGCAAGGAGGAAGCAACGCACGACCTCGCCGCCGACATCGCCGACTTCGCGGCCCACGAAGCCGAGAAGATCAAGGGGGCGATCCGCACCGACTTCGTGCTCTCGGCCGAGATCATCGTCATCGCGCTCGGCACGGTCGCCGACATGGCGTTCATGACGCAGGTGCTGGTCCTCGTCGGCATCGCCCTGCTGATGACGATCGGCGTCTACGGAATCGTCGCCGCCATCGTCAAGCTCGACGACCTCGGCCTGCACCTCGCCGCAAAACCCGGCGCACTGGTGCAGGGCATCGGTCGCGCCCTGCTGCTCGCCGCGCCGAAGCTGATGAAGACGCTCGCCGTCGTCGGCACCGCCGCGATGTTCCTCGTCGGCGGCGGCATCCTGCTGCACGGCATCCCGCCCGTCGCCCATGCCATCGAAAACTGGGCGGCAGGGCTCGGCATGCTCGGCGTCCTGCTGCCGTCGCTCGCCGCGCTGCTTTTCGGCATCGTCGCTGGTGCGCTGGCGCTGGGCGGCTTCGAGATCGGCAAGGCCGCGCGGAACCGGCTGACCGCCTCCTGACCCATGCCCCTCATCAAGCTCGACAACGGCTGTCTCGCCTACGGTCATGTTCCGCTACTCGACGCCGCCGATTTCCAGCTCGACACCGGCGAACGCGTCGCGCTGATCGGCCGCAACGGCACCGGCAAGTCCTCACTGCTCGCCGCACTGGCCGGCAAGGCGCAACTCGACGACGGTACGCTGTGGACCCAGCCCGGCCTCAGGCTCGGCTACGTGCCGCAGGAGCCGCCCTTCGACCCGGAACTCACCGTCTTCGAGGCCGTCGTCGCCGGCATGGGCGACACGGCCCGATTGCTGGCGGACTACCACGCGGTTTCCCACGACCTGGCGGAGGCGGACGCCGACCACACCGCGCTGCTGGCGCGCATGGAAGCCCTGCAGCACGAGATGGAGGCACTCGGCGTCTGGGCCTACGAAGCGCGCGCGGAACAGGTGATCTCGCGCTTCGCCCTCGACGCCGACGCGAAGGTGGGCACGCTGTCGGGCGGGCAGAAAAAGCGCCTCGCGCTAGCCCAGGCGCTGGCCGTGGCACCGGAAGTCCTGCTGCTCGACGAACCGACCAACCATCTCGACATCGCCGCCATCGAATGGCTCGAAGACTTTTTGCTCGAAACCGGCGTGACGCTGCTGTTCATCACCCACGACCGGCGCTTCCTCGACCGGCTGGCGACGCGCATCGTCGAGCTGGACCGCGGCAGGCTGGCGAGCTATCCGGGCAGCTACGCCGCCTACCGGGAGCGCAAGGAACAGGAACTCGCCGACGAGGCGAAGGCGGCGGCGCGCTTCGACAAGCTGCTGAAGGAAGAGGAGGTCTGGATCCGCCAGGGCGTCGAGGCGCGGCGCACCCGTGCGGTGTTCCGCGTGCAGCGCCTCGACAGGTTGCGCACGGAGCGCGCGGCGCGGCGCGAACGCATCGGCCAGGTGAAGCTGCAGCTCGACGCGGGCGAGAAGAGCGGCCAGCTGGTCGCGGAGCTGCAGCATGTGAACAAGAGCTTCGGGGAAAAGCAGGTGGTGCGCGACTTCTCCTGCCGCATCCTGCGCGGCGACCGCATCGGCCTGATCGGCCCCAACGGCGCGGGCAAGACCACCCTCCTTCGACTCATTCTCGGCGAACTGCAGCCCAATAGTACGAATGGCGGCACGGTGAAGCGCGGCACCCGGATGGAGGTCGCCTATTTCGACCAGTTCCGCGCCCAGCTCGACCCGGAGGCGACGCTGGCCGACATCATCTCGCCCGGCTCGGACTACGTGGAGATCGCTGGAGCTCGAAAACATGTGGTCGGCTATCTCGGCGACTTCCTGTTCGCGCCGCAGCGCGCGCGCTCCCCGGTGAAGTCGCTCTCCGGCGGCGAGCGGAACCGCCTGCTGCTGGCGCGCCTGTTCGCCCGGCCGGCCAACGTGCTGGTGCTCGACGAACCGACCAACGACCTCGACATCGACACCCTCGATCTGCTGGAAGACCTGCTGCAGGACTACCCGGGTACGGTCTTCCTCGTCAGCCACGACCGCGCCTTTCTCGACGCCATCGTCACCCAGACCATCGCGGCGGAAGGCGACGGAGTCTGGCACGAGTACGCCGGCGGCTACAGCGACTGGGCGGCTTATCAGGCACAACGCAAAGCGGAGCAAACCGCACCGCCGAAGCAAAAGTCGGCGCCGGCGGGACGGCAGGAGGAGCGGCAGAAGCCCGTGAAACTGTCATGGAAGGAGCAGCGCGAGCTGGACGCCCTGCCCGACCGCATCGCGACGCTGGAAGCCGAGCAGTCCACGCTGACCGCTCGCCTCGAAGACCCGGCGCTCTATGCGAATCCGCAGGATGCCCAGGCGGTCTCGGCCCGGCTGGGCGCCATCGATGCGGAGCTGCTGGAGTTGCTCGAACGCTGGGAAGCGCTGGAAGCGCGCCAGACGCCGCCCGCCTCAGGCAGCTGAGGCGTACCAGCGCAGCATCTGCCCGTCGCTGACCTCGATGTGCTGGTGGTACCAGTGCGTCAGGAAGTCGGTGCTGCGCGCCACTTCGGTCGGATCGTCCATCGCCTCGACGCGATCGAGCAGCAGGCCCAGTTCGATGACGATCCCCATGTGCTGGCGGCGGTGGTGGTCGAAGTCGGGATAGGCGGCCGCATCCATCAGGGCTTCCTCGTAGCCGAAATGCATGCTCATCTCGGCGATCAGGGCGAGCAGGCTGGCGACCGCCGTTTCGCGCTGTGCGGCATCGAAGAGTTGCCGCACGAAATCCTCCAGACGCCCGGCCACGCCGGCATGCTGTCGCTCCAGTTCCTGCAGGTCCCCGGCCCCGATGCGCATGCTCACTCCTTCAGCATCTCGAGCGCGCGATCGACGATCCCGCCGCGCTTCAGGTAATCGAAACGGCGTTCCCGGTCCTCCCGGGTCAGCGTGGCCAGGTAGTCGAGGTTGCGCGCGATCGACTCGGTGTAGTAGTTGCGGTACACCCCGCGTTCCCGTTCGAAATGCCTGACCAGCTGCGGCGCCAGGCCGCCCAGCTCGTTCTGCAGCCGGGCCGTCATCAGCCGGTAGAAGCCGTCGGTCTTTTCCAGCAGGTCGTGCACGTCGGCAAACATGTCGATGCCCGCCTCGCGGAATTCGAAATAGAGCAGCATCAGCCGTTCCAGGTATTCGCGATTCGCCATCTGTCCCACCAGGTCGGCCGTGGCGGTGACATGCGCGGCCAGCCGTTCGGCGGACGTCGCGTAGACGGGCATGACCGCGCCCGGGCGGTGGTCGGTGGCAAGGATCACCTTGCCGGTCGCCGACAGCAGTTCGGGCGGCATGAGGGAGGCGAGCCGGGTTTCGGCGAACACCACGCCGCGCGCCACATGGGTGAGGGTGAATTGCGCCCCGGTGCCCGCCGAGCGCCGGGCCTCCTCCTCGTTCATCAGATAACCGGAATCGTGCAGCAGCGCCCCGACGATGCCGGCATCGACGGTCAGCGCATCGACAGGCTGGCCGCCGAGGTGCAGGGCATGGAGCAGACGCACGCTGCACAACACCACCTCCAGCATGTGCGCCCGGTCGTGATAAGGGGTCTGCAGGGGGGCATAGCCGTCGAGACGGCCCTCGCATCCCGCCTCAAGCAGGCTGAAGGCGGCATCGATGAAGCGCATGTCGTGGCCGGGGGCGAACGCATGGACGAGCCGATGCACTTCGGCCCGCACCTCGGTGAAATCCCGACTATTCCCGATTTCCTGCGCTGGACTGTCCAAGCTTTCCGGCCCTTGAGCGTTTCCGTGTGGCCGATTTCCGGCCCGATTCATGGCTTTGGTTATATATGCGGATTTTCGCATCCCGCATCAGACAATGGAAGTGGATTGATGCCAGTCAAGTCAACCCCGGGTCCGGCAGTCGATTTGTCGCAACGCAATATCCCCGGATTCCCGCCAACACCCCCAACAGACTGATTTTTTGGACGCTTTTCCGCCCCAGAAACCTACTATATGTAGTGGTATAAATTTCATCAAGCACTAGGAAAAATCATAACTCGTTGTTTTATCAGGGAGCAAAAATTTTTCTCTTTGAACATTCCGGAGGTGTCGCTATGCTTCGCCGCTCTCATACCAATAACCAACCAGGGGACCCGCTCACGACCATGGACCAGAATACCGCCGCCATCGTTCAGGAAACGTCTCAGGAAGAGTACACCGGACAATTGGGTCTGCCGCTGCCGCAGGAGATTTCCGGCGAAGTGCTGCTCGAGAAGTACGCCAAGGGCAGCGAACGCAACGTGCATGACGTGCGCAGCCGCGTCGCCCGCGCCTTGGCCAGCATCGAGTCCGAACAAGGGGAGCATGGACGCGCCCACTGGGAGGCCCGCTTCCTCGAAGCCCAGGAAAACGGCTTCGTGCCCGCCGGACGCATCAACTCCGCCGCCGGTACCGATCTCTGCGCCACGCTGATCAACTGTTTCGTCCAGCCCGTCGGCGACTCGATCTCCGAGGTGGTGGACGGCCGTCCCGGCATCTACACCGCCCTGTCGCAGGCCGCCGAGACGATGCGGCGCGGCGGTGGCGTCGGCTACGACTTCTCCAGCATCCGCCCGGTCGGCGCCCATGTGAAAGGCACGCAGTCGCGCGCCTCCGGCCCGGTGTCCTACATGCGCGTGTTCGACCGCTCCTGCGAGACCGTCGAATCCGCCGGTTCGCGCCGCGGCGCCCAGATGGGCGTGCTGCGTTGCGACCACCCGGACATCGAGGCCTTCATCCATGCCAAGGACGGCGGCGACCTGACCAACTTCAACATCTCGGTCGGCGTCACCGACGCTTTCATGAAGGCGGTCGAGGCCGACGGCGACGTCGAGCTGGTCCATCGCGCCGAGCCCTGCGCCGACGTGAAGCAGGCCGGCGCCTACCAGCGCGACGACGGTCTCTGGGTCTATCGCAAGGTCCCTTCGCGCGAACTGTGGGACCAGATCATGCGCTCGACCTACGACCATGCCGAGCCGGGCATCCTGTTCATCGACCGCATGAACAAGGACAACAACCTGAACTACTGCGAGACGATCGAGGCCACCAACCCCTGCGCCGAACAGCCGCTGCCGCCCTATGGCTGCTGCTGCCTCGGCTCGGTCAACCTGACCCTGTTCATCAACCATGCGTTTTCCGAAACGGCCGATTTCGACTACGCCGCGTTCGGCAAGGTGATCGACACCTCGATCCGCATGCTCGACAACGTGCTCGACACCACCCACTGGCCGCTCGAACAGCAGGCGCAGGAGGCCGCCAACAAGCGCCGCGTCGGCCTCGGCTTCACCGGCCTGGGCGACGCGCTGATCATGCTCGGCCTGCGCTACGACACCGACGAGGCGCGCAGGACCGCCGCCAAGATCTCCGAATTCATGCGCGACCGCGCCTATATGGCCTCGGTCGAGCTGGCGAAGGAGCGCGGCGCCTTCCCGCTGTTCAACGCCGACCTCTACCTCTCCGGCGGCAACTTCGCCTCGCGCCTGCCCCAGCCCATCAAGGACGCCATCCGCAAGCACGGCATCCGCAACTCGCACCTGTTGTCGATCGCGCCCACCGGCACGATCTCGCTGGCCTTCGCCGACAACGCATCGAACGGCATCGAGCCGCCCTTCTCCTGGACCTACACCCGCAAGAAGCGCATGGCGGACGGCACCCACAAGGAATACGCGGTCGAGGACTACGCCTGGCGCCTCTACAAGCACCAGGGCGGCGATGTCGCCCAGCTGCCCGACTATTTCGTCACCGCGCTGGAGATTTCCGCGCAGGCCCACGAGCAGATGGTCGCCGCCGTCGCCCCCTATGTGGATACCTCGATCTCCAAGACGGTGAACGTGCCGGCCGACTACCCGTATGCCGACTTCGAGGATCTCTACATGGTCGCGTGGAAATCCGGCCTCAAGGGCCTCGCGACCTACCGGCCCAACAGCGTGCTCGGCAGCGTGCTGTCGGTCGAGCCGCAGCAGCCGGCTGCGGCGACGGGACAGAACAGCCAGAAGCAGCCGCAGGATGTCACGATCGACGGCGCCAACCGCCGCATGTCGATCGGTTCGCTGCCGGCCCCGGTGCTCGCCAGCCTGCGCTGGCCGGGCCGGCCGAAGCTGACCGACGGCAATGCCGCCTGGACCTACATGATCGAGACGCCGCACGGCGAATTCGCCCTCTTCGTCGGCCAGATCGAGAACGAACAGCGCAAGAACGTGCCCTTCGAGGTCTGGGTCAACGGCACCGAACAGCCGCGCGGCCTCGGCGCGGTGGCCAAGACCCTCTCCATGGACATGCGCGCGAACGATCCGGCCTGGCTGAAGCTCAAGCTCGACGTGCTCGCCGGCACGGTCGGCGAGGAAGGCTTCGACATGGCCATGCCGCCCCACGGCGAACTGAAGCGGATGCCCGGCACGGTTTCCGCGATGGCGCAGGTGATCCGCTATCGCTGCGAGCAGCTCGGCGCCCTCGACAGCGACGCCAGCACGCCGGTGCTCGACTGCATGTTCAGTCGCGACGAGCCGAAAACCGGCACCGACGGCACGCTGTCCTGGACGGTCGACATCGTCAACCCCGCCTCGCGCGAGGACTTCGTGCTCGGCCTCAAGGAAATCACGCTGCCCGACGGCGTGACGCGCCCCTACTCCTGCTGGCTCTCCGGCAACTACCCGCGCGCGCTCGACGGCCTGACCAAGCTGCTCTCGCTCGACATGCGCGTGATGGATCCGGCCTGGATCGGCATGAAGCTGCGCAAGCTGCTCAACTACCCCGAGCCGCTCGGCGACTTCATGGCACGCGTCCCGGGTTCGAACAAGCAGCAGAACTGGCCCTCGACGGTCGCCTACATCGCCCGTCTGGTCATGCATCGCTACGCGATGCTCGGCATCCTCGACGAGCATGGCTACCCGATGCGCGAAATGGGCATTCTCGAGCGCCCCAGCGAAAAGAAGGGCGAGCTCAAGGTCACCCAGGGCTCGCTGTGCGCCGAATGCGGCAACATGACCGTGATCAGGAAGGACGGCTGCGATTTCTGCACGGCCTGTGGCGCAGTCGGCAGCTGCGGTTAGAATCCTGCCAAGGCTTTAGTAATATGACGGACCCGGCCTTGCGCCGGGTTTTTCATTATCACTGTTAGGAATCAGACCGTGATCGGTTCTCTGCGCGACATCTGGCATCACGCCTGGGTATCCGTGCTCGTCGAAATGAGCGAGCAGGAAATCGGCTGGCTGCTGCGCGCCCGCAACCACATCTCCCTGCTCGAAAAACGCCGCGCCACGATGATCGTTTCACGCGTGCGTCTGGTCGCCGGCCTGTTCGCCCTGCTGACCCCGCTGTGGATCATCGTCGACATCGCGGCCTTCCCGCGCGAAGTCTGGCTCCCGCTGGTGATCGCCCGCCTGATGGCGACGCTCGCCTTCGCCCTGATCCTGCTGCTCGCCCAGCGCATGCACCACATGCGGGACGCCTACCGCGGACTGGCGCTGCTGTTCGCCGTACCGACCGCCTTTTTCCTGTATTCCTATCAGCACATGGCGCAGTTCGACCTGCACGGCATCCAGCTCGCCTTCTCCACCGGCTACGCCTTCCTGCCTTTCGTCATGCTCGCCGGCCTGTCGATCTTCCCGCTGACGCTGCTGGAAAACATCGCCTTCATCTCGCCCCTGCTGCTGATGCAGATCATCGCCGGGATGATGCGCCTGCCGGTGCTCGACTGGCCGACCTTCGCCGCCTCGTTCTGGCTGATGCTGCTGATCGCCGGCGTCTCGGTGCTGGCGGGGCTGTCTCAGCTCGCCTTCATCATCGTGCTGGTGCGGGAAGCCATCCGCGACACGATGACCGGCTGCTTCTCGCGCCAGAGCGGCGAAGAGCTGCTGGAACTGCAGTTCATCCTCTCGCGGCGCAGCGGCAATCCGCTGGCCATCGCCTTCATCGATCTCGACCACTTCAAACAGGTCAATGATGTCTTCGGCCACGATGCCGGAGACGCCGTACTCACCGGTGCCGCTGACGCCATTCACGGACGCCTGCGCATGGGCGACATCCTGGTCCGCTGGGGCGGCGAGGAATTCGTGCTGATCATGCCGAACACCACTGCGCCGATGGCCTGCGTCGCTCTCGAGCGGGTTCGAACCGCTGGCCGCGGCCTCGGCACACGCCCCGACGGCAGCCCGGTAACGGCAAGCATCGGGGTGGCGGAACGCATTGCCGATGCCGCCGACGACTGGCACCGTCTCGTCGAGCAGGCGGACGAACGGATGTACGCTGCCAAGCAGGCCGGCCGCAACCGCATCATGGGCTGCGCCCCTGCAGCAGCGCGCGATCAGGCCTAACGGACGGGCGGTGGCGGCGGCGACCCGGGCGGCGGTGGCGGGTTGAGCGGCGCGGCCGGGGTGTAGTGTCCGCTGACCGGCACGCGATGACCCTTGGCATACATGCATTGCACATAGGCGTTGTCATAGCGCCGCTGGTTGCCGTAGATGCCGCCGCGCGAGGCCTCGGCGCCTGAAACGCTGCCGATGATCAGCCCGGTGCCGGCACCGACGCCGGCCGCATCACGCCCGCCGATCACCGCGCCGGCCACCGCACCGACCGCCGTGCCGATCGCCGCATTGCGGACGGCGGCACTGGTGGCGGCCTCCTCGCCGGCCTTGCCGCCGACCTGCCGGTAGGCAAAGTCCCGGCAGACCATGTCATCGGTGCGGAACTCGTCGAAGCTTTTGCCCGTGCCCGGCAGCACCATGACATCGGGACCGGTCGGCACGCTCGCGCAGCCGGCCAGCAACGCTGCGGCGGCGAGGGAAATCCTGACTCCGGAACGCATGTTCGTCTCCTTCGGTTAGCGACTCTGGGGACTGACCTTGGTCCAGTCGCCGGGGCAGGTCTGGACGTACGGATAATACGCGCCCGCCTCGTTGCAGTAATACCAGTAGCCCGCCTCCAGCACGGGAACGGCCGTGCGCGCCGGCGCCTGCTCGATGTAGATGCGCGGAGGCGCAAGCACGACGGGAGCGACAGGCACCATCGGTACGACGGCTGGCACCACGACATGCGGCCAGCGGACCGGATGACTGGGATACATGCTATACGGATAGGGCGGCGCCGGCCAGGGCGTGCCGATGGAAATGCTGAACCGTACGCCATCGCGATGGTCGCCATGGCCGCGATGGTGCCGATGATCGGGACGATCCGCCCAGGCGCTGCCGGCGGTCAGGGCGGCCATCGCGCCCAGTACGGCCGCCATCCGGAATCCTGTTTTCTTCATGGCCATGTTCCTCCTCGATTGCATGAGGCCCATTGAACCATCCGGCGGTATGCCGAAGATGTCAGGACGTCGGAAAAGTGTAAGGAGGTATTGCCGGCATGGCCGGAAACCGGCGCCGTCCCGCCGGCGCCGACTTTTCTGCCTGCCTACTTGAACGGGTGGCGCAGGACGATGGTCTCTTCGCGGTCCGGCCCGGTCGAGATCATGTCGACGGGCACGCCGCAGACCTCTTCCATGCGCTTGATGTAGGCACGCGCTGCGGCGGGCAGGCCTTCGAGCGTCTTGACGCCGACGGTGCTGTCCTTCCAGCCGGGCATCGTCTCGTAGACGGGCTCGCAGCGCTCCAGTTCGTCGGCGCCGACCGGCAGGATGTCGGTCAGCTGGCCGTCGAGCTTGTAGCCGGTGCAGATCTTCATTTCCTCGATGCCGTCGAGCACGTCGAGCTTCATCACGCAGAGGCCGGACACGCCGTTGATCTGGATGGAGCGCTTGAGCGCGGCGGCGTCGAACCAGCCGCAGCGGCGCGCGCGGCCGGTGGTCGAGCCGAACTCGTGGCCCTTCTCCGCCATGTGCTTGCCCACCGGGTCCTGCTTCTCGATCGCGTCGTAGAGCTCGGTCGGAAACGGACCGCTGCCGACACGCGTCGTGTAGGCCTTGGTGATGCCCAGCACGTAGTGCAGCATGCCCGGACCGACACCCGCACCGGTCGAGGCGCCGCCGGCGACGCAATTCGACGAGGTGACGAAGGGATAGGTGCCGTGGTCGATGTCGAGCAGCGTGCCCTGCGCGCCCTCGAACAGGATGTTGGCACCGGCCTTGTGCGCCTCGTAGAGCGAGCGCGGCACGTCGGCCACCATCTTCGCCAGGCGCGGCTCCAGCGCCATCGCGCCGTCGAACACTTTTTTGAAATCCACCGGCTCGGCGCCGAGGTAGTTCTTCAGCACGAAGTTGTGATAATCGAGCACTTCGGCGAGCTTCTCGGCGAAGCGCTTCGGCCGCAGCAGATCCTGCAGGCGCAGGCCGCGGCGCGCCACCTTGTCCTCGTAGGCCGGGCCGATGCCGCGGCCGGTGGTGCCGATCTTCTTGGCGCCCTTGGCGGCCTCGCGCGCGACGTCGAGCGCCTGGTGATAGGGGAGGATCAGCGGACAGGCTTCCGAGATGCGCAGGCGCGCGTCGGCATCGACGCCGGCGGCCTTGAGCTCGTCGAGTTCCTTGATCAGCGCATCGGGCGCGAGCACCACGCCGTTGCCGATATAGCAGGTCACGCCTTCGCGCAGGATGCCCGAAGGCACCAGATGCAGCACCGTCTTCTTGCCGCCGATGACCAGCGTGTGGCCGGCGTTGTGGCCGCCCTGATAGCGGACGACGGCTTGGGCATGATCGGTGAGCCAGTCGACGATCTTGCCCTTGCCTTCGTCGCCCCATTGCGTGCCGATCACGACTACGTTCTTGGCCATGTCAGTATTCCTTCAATTTTCAACTAAGGGTTCGATGATCCATTGGTCGGCGCGCCGCACGAGACGACGGTCGCAACCGGCCTCGCGCCAGCTGCCTTCATGTCCCGGCAGCCCGGCCACGACGGTCTCTCCGGCGGCGCGCAGGCGCTCCACCTCGGCCTGCGCGACGCTGTCTTCAGGCCACGGAGCGAGAATCGCGCCGGCCGCCGGCACCGGCACCGACAGGCGCACGAGCAAGCGCAGATCGAGCGAGAAGCCTGTCGCCGGCCGGGCACGGCCATAGCGCGCTCCGATCGAATCGTAGCGGCCGCCGAGCGCGATCGCGGCAGGGCTGTCGTCGCAATAGGCGGCGAAGACCACGCCGCTGTGATAGTGATAACCGCGCAGATCGGACAGGTCGAAGGAGAGCGGCAGATCGACCAGTTCGTCGGCGAGACGCTGCAGCTCCGCCAGTGCATCGGCGATGGCGGGCAACGCGGGCAGCCGGACCGCCGCGGCGGCGAGCACGTCGTCGCCGCCATAGAGATCGGGCAGCGCCAGCAAGCCGGATCGGGCCGCCTCGGGCAGGCCCGTGGTCAGTTCGCGCAGCGCGGGGACATCCTTGGCCTGCAGCGCCTCGAACAGCTGCTGATCGACGCCGGGCGCCAGTTCGAGCCCCTCGGTCAGGGCGCGGAAGATGCCGACGTGGCCGAGATCGATACGGCGGGAAGGCAGTCCGGCAAGCTGCAGTACGCGGGCCAGCAGGCGGATGATTTCGTGATCGGCCTCGAGACCGGCATGGCCGTAGAGCTCGGCACCGAGCTGCAAGGGCTCGCGCGTCGCGAGCAGATCGGCCGGCCGGGCATGCAGCACGCTGCTGCAATAGCACAGGCGCGTCACGCCCTTGCGGTTCAGCAGGTGGGCATCGATACGGGAGACCTGCGGCGTGATGTCGGCGCGCAGCGCCAGTGTGCGGCCGGACAGTTGATCGACCAGCTTGAAGGTACGCAGATCGAGATCGACGCCACTGCCGGACAGCAGGGCATCGGCGAATTCGAGCAGGGGCGGCGCGACGAGCTGATAGCCATGGAGGGCGAATTCGTCGAGCAGCCGGCGGCGCAATCGCTCGACCTGGGCGGCCTCGGCCGGCAACAGATCCTCGAGCGCCTCGGGCAGGAGCCAGTTATGGGCGGTCATGCCGTCATCCGAACATGGCCATCAGGACCAGACCGATGATGATCGAGGTCAGGCCGACGAAACGCAGCTGCCCGTCCGCCAGTT
This sequence comes from Rhodocyclaceae bacterium, assembly GCA_034004665.1. Taxonomy (GTDB): domain Bacteria; phylum Pseudomonadota; class Gammaproteobacteria; order Burkholderiales; family Rhodocyclaceae; genus Sulfuricystis. Next base: position 15,006 of record JAVEWF010000015.1, read on the forward strand.
CGATGGCGCGACGAAAGGTCTCGCGCCAGACGCGCGGTGCGGCAAACGGCAGAATGCCTTCGATCACCAGCATCAGGCCGAGCGCCATGAGCAGCAGCGACATGAACCACGTCCGTCCTATTTGCTGCCGCGGTTGCCGTTCTTCAGATACTTGAAGAAATCGGCGCTCGGGTCGACCACCATCAGGTCGTTCTTGTTGGCAAAGCTCTGGCGGTAGGCCTCGAGGCTGCGGTAGAAGGCATAGAACTCGGGGTTTTCGCCGAAGGCCTTGCCGTAGATGGCCGCCGCCTTGGCATCGCCCTCGCCCTTGATCTTCTGGGCATCGCGATAGGCTTCCGCGACGATCACCTCGCGCTGCTTGTCGGCATCGGCCCGGATCTTCTCGGCTTCGGCGGCACCCTGCGAACGCAGTTCGTTGGCGACACGCTTGCGTTCCGTCTCCATGCGGCGATAGACGGCCTCGGACACTTCGGCCGGCAGGTCGACGCGCTTCAGGCGCACGTCGACGATCTCGATGCCGATGGCGCGCGCGTCGGCGTCCGCCTTCTTCTGCACGTCGGCCATGATCTTGTCGCGTTCGCCGGACACCACGTCATGCACGGTGCGCTTGCCGAACTCCTCGCGCAAACCCGAGTTGACGGTCTGGGAAAGACGCGTGCGCGCCAGCATCTCGTCGCCGCCGACGGAGATGTAGAACTGCCGGACGTCGGCGATGCGCCACTTGACGAAGGAGTCCACCAGCACCGGCTTTTTCTCCGCGGTCAGAAAGCGCTCGGGTTCGACCGAGTCCATGGTGAGGATGCGCCGGTCGAAGAAGCGCACGTTCTGGATCATCGGCCACTTGAAGGACAGGCCGGGTTCCTTGATGACTTCCTTGATCTCGCCGAGCTGGAAGACGATGGCGTACTGGCGCTGGTCGACGGCGAACAGCATCGAGCCGGCCGTGACGAACACCGCGAAAACGAGGGCGAGGATGAAAGGCAGGCGTTGCATCAGCGATCTCCCCGTTCGCGCGAGGACAGCGAGCCGCGGGTCGGCACGTCGCGATTTTCCATGGCGGACGCAGGGGCCGACGGACGTTCAACGCCCGGCGTGGCGGCAGGCGTCGTACCGGCCGCCTGCATCAGCTTGTCGAGCGGCAGGTAGAGCAGGTTGCCACCGCCCCTGGTATCCACCATCACCTTGCTGGTGTTGGCATAGACCTGCTGCATCGTTTCCAGATAGAGACGCTGGCGCGTGACTTCCGGCGCCTTGGCGTACTCGTTGTAGAGCTTGGTGAAGCGGGTTGCCTCGCCTTCCGCGGTGGCGATCAGGCGGGCACGGTAGCCTTCGGACTCCTGCATCAGGCGCGAGGCGGTACCGCGGGCGCGCGGAATCACGTCGTTGGCGTAGGCCTCGCCCTCGTTCTTCTGCCGCTCGCGGTCCTGGCCGGCCTTGACGGCATCGTCGAAGGCCGCCTGCACCTGCTCGGGCGGCTGCGTGCTCTGCATCGTCACCGAACGGATCTGGATGCCGGTCTCGTAGCGATCGAGGATGTCCTGCATCGACTTCTGCGTATTGGCCGCGATGACGTCGCGCCCTTCGTAGAGCACGAAGTCCATCTTGTTCTTGCCGACCACCTCGCGGATCGCCGTCTCGGCGGCCTGCATCACGGCATCGTCCGGATGGCGGTTCTGGAACAGGTAGGCCTTCGGATCCTTGAGCAGATACTGCACCGCGAACTGCACGCTGACGATGTTCTCGTCGTCGGTCAGCATCAGCGCCTCCTTCGGCACCTTGTTCTTTTCCGAGCCGCGATAGCCGATCTCGATGGTGCGCACGCCGGTGAGGTTGACCACCTCGTGCGTCTGGATCGGCCACGGCAACCGCCAGCGCAGGCCGGGGTCGCTGGTTTCGCTGTACTTGCCGAGGGTCAGCACCACGCCGCGCTGGCTGGCATCGACGACGTAGAAGCCGCTGGCGAGCCACACGGCCAGGACCAGGCCGACCAGCAGGCCGATGCCGCCGCCGAACTGGCCGGGCGTCAGGGATGGCAGGCCGGGACCCCGGCCACCACCATTGCCGCCGCCGTCGCCGCCATTGTCATCGTCGCCACGACCCGGCCCACCGCGCTTCTTGCCGAGCATGCCGGACAGGCGGCGATTGAAATCGCGCCACAGTTCGTCGAGATCGGGAGGCCCCTGATTGTTGCGTCCGCCGCCGCCGCGATTGGGATCGTTGCCCCAGCCGTGGTCATTGAGCGACATCAATATGCCGGTAATCATGGTGTTCAGTATGGGGATGGTTATTCTCTTGTTCAATCGGGGCTGCGAGACGGTGCGACATTTCCGCCAGGGCCGCGCGCAACAGGTCAAGGCCAACACCGGTACGGGCGCTGACACGGACGCGGGCGATGTTATCACACTCGTCCCGCTCGACTCCCGGCCCGACGGCGTCGCCGAGCAGGTCGATCTTGTTCCAGACGACGATCTGGGGAACGCCCGCCGCGCCGATCTCTTCGAGTACCTCCGCGACCGCCATCATCTGCTGTTCGCGATCCGGGCTCGCCGCATCGACGACGTGCAGCAGCAGGTCGGCCTGGGTCGTTTCCTCCAGCGTCGCATGGAAAGCGGCGACGAGTGCGTGCGGCAGGTCGCGGATGAAGCCGACGGTGTCGGAGATCACCACCTGGCAGCCGGAACGCCCGTCGGCCAGTTCGCAGGTCGGCACATAAAGACGGCGCGAGGTCGTGTCGAGCGTGGCGAACAGCTGGTTGGCGGCGTAGGCGCCGGCCTTGGTCAGGGCATTGAAGAGCGTGCTCTTGCCGGCGTTGGTATAGCCGACCAGCGACACGGACAGCACCTCGCCGCGGCTGCGGCCCTTGCGGCGCACCGCGCGCTGCCGCTCGAGGGTCTTGAGTCGGGACTTGAGCAGGGCGACGCGTTTGCCGAGCAGGCGCCGGTCGGTCTCGAGCTGCTTCTCGCCCGGGCCGCGCAAGCCGATGCCGCCCTTCTGGCGTTCGAGGTGGGTCCAGCCGCGTACCAGCCGCGTCATCTGGTGCTCGAGCTGGGCAAGCTCGACCTGCAGCTTGCCTTCATGGCTGCGCGCGCGCAGGGCGAAGATGTCGAGGATCAGGGTGCTGCGGTCGATCACGCGCATCTGGCAGGCGCGCTCGAGGTTGCGCTGCTGCGCCGGCGACAGCTCGTGGTTGAACATCACCAGTTCGGCACCGGCCGAGGCCGCGGCGGCGACGATCTCGTCAACCTTGCCCTTGCCTGCGAACAGTGCCGGATCAGGTCGCCCGCGACGACCGGTGACCGTAGCGACAGGCTCGGCGCCGGCACTGGTGGCCAGCAGCCGGAACTCATCGAGACGCTCTTCGAAATCGCCGTCGCCGAAATCCAGCTGGACCAGCAGGGCGCGCTCGCCGGCAGCCGGCCGTTCAAACATCGGCCTGCCGGACCCTACGGGAAGGAATCACTCGGCTTCGTTGCTGATATTCACCGGGCGGGCGGGCACCACGGTCGAGATGGCGTGCTTGTACACCATCTGGGTCACGGTATTCTTGAGCAACACGACGTACTGGTCGAAGGACTCGACCTGTCCCTGCAGCTTGATGCCGTTCACGAGATAAATGGACACCGGAATGTGTTCGCGGCGCAGGGTGTTGAGGAACGGGTCTTGTAGCATCTGCCCTTTGTTGCTCATGGGTGACCTCATGGAGTTCTGGTTATAGAAGTTCGCGCACTGTAGCCGATTTTCGCGAGCCCCGCCAGCTTCCGGAGCACCGGGGCGCGTAGCAGCCCCGGCGCCGAATCAGCCTCCGCCCAGCGCCTTGAAGAGCCCGACAGTCGTCGTCGCCTGCGCCCGCCGTACCGCCAGCGCCGACTGCTGGGCGGCATAGTGATCGCGCCGGGCGTCGAGCAGTTCCAGATAGCTGGACACCCCGGCCAGATGGCGCGCTTCCACGCGCTGCAGCCGTTCCGCCTGCGCGAGCTCGGCGGCATGCAGCGCCTCCAGCTGCGCGGCGTAGTGCTCGCGGGCGGCGAGCAGGTCGGCGACTTCGCGGAAGGCCTGCTGGATGGCTTTTTCGTATTCGGCGACCGCGACGTTCTTGCGCACCTCGGCCAGATCGACATTCGACTCGCTGCGCCCGGCGTCGAACAGCGGCCACTTGAGCAGCGGCGCGAAGCTCCACGCCCCGCTGCCGCCGCCGAACAGGCCGGACAATGCACGGCTGGCCGTACCGGCCGTGGCGGTCAGGACGATCTTCGGCAGGAAGGCGGCCCGGGCGGCACCGATGTTGGCGTTGGCCGCGATCAGGCGCTGCTCGGCGGCCAGGACGTCGGGGCGATTGAGCAGGATCTCCGCCGGCAGGCCGACGGCGATTTCGGGCAGGGCCGCAAAAGTCGGCGCCGGCAGGACGGCTCCGCCCGCATCCCCCGCCAGCAGACGCAGCGCGTTTTCGGCCGCGGCACGCTGCCGGGCGAGGCTGGCGGCATCGGCCCGGGCACTCTGCCAGGCGCCGTCCGCCGCGAGGAAATCGAGGTCGCCGGCCAGCCCGACGTCGCGGCGTTTGCCGATGAGCTGCCGGCTTTCGGCGCGGCTCGCGACCGTGGCTTCGGCAAGCGCCAGGCGAGCATCGAGCTCGGCGAGGCTGTACCAGGCGGCGGCGACCTCGGCGATCAGGCTCGTACGGAACGCCCGCTGCGCGAACTCGCTGGCGAAGAAGTTCGCGCGCGCGGCCGTTTCCAGGCTGCCGACCCGCCCCCAGAAATCGAGCTCGAAGGCGGCGACGCCGAGGTTGGCATCGTAGCGGCGGCTGATCGCTTCCCGTCCGGTGGAGGAAAGATCGGCCGGCGTCTTCGCGGCTTGCTGCTGGAGATTGACATCGACCGTCGGCAGGCGGTCGGCACGGGCGAGCCCGGCCAGCGCCCGGGCCTCGTCGACGCGCGCCACGGCGATGCGCAGGTCGCGGTTGTGCTCCAGGGCGAGGGTAATCAGCTGTCGCAGCGTCGCATCGGAGAAAAACGCCTGCCACTCGGCGACGGAGACCGAGCGCGCAGCATCCGCGCCAGCGGCTGTCGCCGTCCCGCCGGCGCCGACTTTTTGCGACCATTGCGCCGGAACCGGTGCGGCCGGGCGCTCGTAGCCTGGGATGAAGGAGCAGCCTGCGACGGTGCAGACGAAGGACAGTAGCGCGAATTTATTCATGGCCGTTCTCCGCATGATGGCGGGGGTGGCCGGGGAAGAAGCGTCGCACGACGACGAAGAACACCGGCACGAGGAAGACCGCCAGGACGGTCGCGGTCAGCATGCCGCCGATCACGCCGGTGCCGATGGCGTGGCGGCTGTTGGCGCCTGCGCCGGTGGAGATGGCGAGCGGCAGCACGCCGAACATGAAGGCGATCGAGGTCATCAGGATCGGGCGGAAGCGCAGGCGGCAGGCCTCGAGGGTGGCCTCGACGAGTTCCTTGCCCTGCTCCTGCAGTTCGCGGGCGAACTCGATGATCAGGATCGCGTTCTTCGCCGAGAGGCCGATGATGGCGATCAGGCCGACCTTGAAATAGACGTCGTTGGGCAGCTCGCGCAGGGTGACCGCCAATACCGAGCCGAACACGCCGAGGGGCACCACCAGCATCACCGCGAAGGGAATCGACCAGCTCTCGTAGAGGGCCGCCAGGCAGAGGAACACGACGACCAGCGATACGGCGAACAGGAAGGGGGCCTGGCTGCCGGACAGCCGCTCCTCGTAGGAGCTGCCGGACCATTCGAATCCGATACCCGGTGGCAGCTGCTTCGCCACCTGCTCCATCGCGTTCAGCGCGTCGCCGGTCGAGCGGCCGGGCGCGGGGTTGCCGGCGATCTTCATCGCAGGCAGGCCGTTGTAGCGGTCGAGCTTGGGACTGCCGACGATCCACTTGACCGAGGCAACCTCGGCGAGCGGGATCATGTCGCCGCGCGCATTCTTCACCGGCAGGCGCAGCAGGTCCGCGGGCGTGCGGCGCACATCGGCCTCGGCCTGCATCTGCACGCGCAGGATGCGGCCCTGACGCACGAAGTCGTTGATGTAGGCGGTGCCTAGCGTCGATTGCAGGGTATCGTTGAGCTCGCCGAGGTCGATGCCCAGCGCCCGTGCCTTGGCGCGATCTACGTCGAGGTAGACCTGCGGGCCGGCTTCCTGGCCTTCGGGTCGCACGCCGACCAGCACCTTGTTCTGGCCCGCCAGCCCGAGCGCCATGTTGCGCGCCTCGAGAAGCTTGTCGCGGCCGAGACCGCCGCGGTCCTGCAGGCGGAAGTCGAAGCCGCCGACGGCCGCGAGTTCCGGGATCGGCGGCACGTTGATGGCGAAGACCATCGCCTGCTTGATGCGGAAGAAGGCCATGTTGGCGCGCTGCACGATGCTGTCGACATCCTGCCCCCTGCCCGGCCGCTCGTCCCAGCTCTTCAGCCGGACGAAGGCGATGGCGGCATTCTGGCCACGGCCGAAGAAGGAGAAGCCGGCAACGCCGATGACGTGGGCGACTTCTTTCTGCGCCATGTAGTGCTGCTCGATGGTCGACAGCAC
>JAVEWF010000015.1:21652-28981 GCA_034004665.1 Rhodocyclaceae bacterium
TCCACGACGATGGCGATGGCCAGCACCATGGCGAACAGCGTCAGCACGTTGATCGAATAGCCGAGGAAGTAGAGCCCGATCATCGCGCCAAACAGCGCCACCGGCACGACGATGGTGGGGATGAAGGTGGCGCGCAGGTTTTCGAGGAAGAGGTACATGACGAGGAAGACCAGCACCATCGCCTCGAGCAGCGTCCACACCACCTCCTTGATCGAGATGTCGACGAAGGTCGAGGTGTCGTAGGGCACCATCCACGAGATGCCCTGCGGGAAATACTTCGCCAGCTCGGTCATCTGCGTGTCCACCGCCTTGGCGGTATCGAGTGCATTGGCACCGGGGGCGAGGCGCACGGCGATGGCGGCGGTCGGCTGGCCATCGACGCGGGCCGAGATGTTGTAGTCCTGCGCACCGAGTTCGACGCGTGCGACGTCCTTGACGCGCACGGTGGCGCCGCGGCCATCGCTCCTGATGATGATGTCGCCGAATTCCTCGGGCGTCGCCAGCCGGCTGCGCGTGATGATGGTGGCGGCGTATTCCTGCCCCGGAACTGCGGGGATCTGGCCGAGTTCGCCGGTGGCGATCTGCACGTTCTGGGCACGCACCGCCTTGGCGATGTCCGCGGGCGTGAGGCCGAAGGACTGCAGGCGTTCTGGCCGTATCCACAGCCGCATCGAATACTCGGTGCCGAACAGGATCGCCTCGCCCACGCCCGGCGTGCGTCGCAGCGGCTCGAGCACGTTGGCGGCGGCATAGCTGCCGAGCGCGACGTTGTCGAGTGTCTTGTCCGGGGAGAACAGCGAGACGATCATGAGGAAGTTGCGCGCCGACTTGAGCACGGTGATGCCGAGACGCCGCACCTCCTCGGGCAGGCGCGGCTCGGCGCGCTTGATGCGGTTCTGCGTCTCGACCGAGGCGAGGTCGAGGTTGGTGCCGGACTTGAAGGTCAGCGTGATGGTGCCGAGGTTCTGCTCGGACGAGGATTCCATGTAGAGCAGGTTCTCGATGCCGTTGAGCTCCTGCTCGATCAGTGCGACGGCGGTTTCCTCGACCACCTTGGCGGAAGCCCCCGGGTAGCTGACGTTGATGGACAGCGCGGGGGCCGCCACGGCCGGATAGGCCGACACCGGCAGCTGTCGCAGCGACAGGTAGCCGCCGAGGACGATGATGATGGCGATGACCCAGGCGAAGATCGGCCGGTCGATGAAGAAATTGGGCAGCATTGTTATTTACTTCTTCTCTGCGGCCGGCTTGGCGGAGGATCCGGCCTGGGCGGACGGCCCCGGCAGGACCGGGGCGCCGGGCGTCCACGGTACCGGCTTCACGACGCTGCCCGGACGGACCTTCTGCAGGCCATTGACGATGACCTGCTCGCCGCCCTTGAGACCGTCGATGACGATGAAGTCCGCGCCGGACATCGCGCCGGTCCTGATCGGGCGGGGCACCACCTTGCCCTCGGCATCGACGACCATGACCAACTGGCCGGTGGCGCTGCCCTGCACGGCGCGCTGCGGCACGCGGATGGCGTTGTCCATCTCGGCCTGCGGGAAACGGATGCGCACGAAGGTGCCGGGCAGCAATTCGCGTCTGGGATTGGGGAACTCGGCGCGCAGCACGATCGCGCCGCTGTTCGGGTCGACAGCGAGGTCGGCGAATTGCAGGCGGCCCTTCTCGGCGTAGAGCGAGCCGTCCTCGAGGATCAGTTCCACCCGGGCACTATCGGCCTTTTTCTGCGTACCGGCCTTGATGGCCTGCTGCAGGCGCAGCATGTCGGAATAGCTCTGGGTGAACTCGACGCGGATCGGATCGAGTTGCTCGATGGTGACGAGGTGCGTCGCTTCACCCTTGCCGACCAGTGCGCCTTCCGTCACCAGCGCCCGGCCGATGCGCCCGGAAATCGGTGCACGCGGGACGGCATTCTCTAGATCCAGCCTCGCCTTGGCCAGCGCGGCCTCGGCCTGCTTCAGGCGCGCCTGCGCGGCATCGAATTCCTGCTGGCTGACGGCCTTGATGTCGAGCAGCGGCCGATAGCGGTCGAACTGCGCCTGCGCCGCCGCCACATCCGCTTCGGCAGCGGCCGCGGCCGCCGCATAGGTGCGTGCGTCGATCTGGAACAGCGGCGCTCCGGCGGCGATATCGCTGCCTTCATTGAACAGGCGCTTCTCGAGGATGCCTTCGACGCGGGCACGCACCTGGGCGGAACGGATCGCCTGCAGGCGTCCGGGCAGGTCTTGGGTGAGGGTCGCGCTGGAGGAAGCCACGGTGATCACGTCGACCTCGGCGGGCGGCGGAGCGGCAGCGGGTGCCGCGGCAGGAGCGGCGGGCTTGTTGGCCTCGCCGCAGCCAGCCAGCAGGCCAGACAAAACCACCACGCTGAAAATACGATGTGAGAACTTCATGTACGGCTCCGTGATCAAGGCGCAAAGGCGCGCAGGAAATAGTCGATGATTTTGCCAGCTTGCGACGGTTCGGGCATCGGCATGGCCACACCGGAGAACAAGCAGTCGTTGCGTTCCGTACCCACCAGCATGGACAATAGCAGGGTGGTGGCCAATTGTGGATCGTCCTGCCGTAGTTCCCCACGGCGCATCGCCTCGGTCAGCACCGCACACATGCGCGCCGCCGTTTCGCTCGGTCCGGCGCGGTAAAAGCTCGCCGCAAGTTCCGGGAAGCGCAGCGTTTCGGCCACCAGCATGCGATAAAAGCCCAGCCCCGTCGGATTCAGCAACTTCTCCCGATAGCGCGTGCCGAAACCGATCAGCCGTTCGCGCAGGCTCAAGTCGGCATCATCCAGCGTCACCAGCAGTTCCTGGGTCGCCAGCTGGATGACGGCACCGAACAGGTCGGCCTTGCTGGAGAAATGGTTGTAGAGCGTCTGCTTCGCCACTCCGGCATGGGCAGCGATGCGATCCACCCCGACCCGGTAGCCTTCGGCGGCAAAGACCTCCGCCGCCGCCTGCAGCAGGCGCGCGCGGCAATCACCGGGACTGGGCGAGACGTCGTGGAGGAACATTGAGCTGACGTAATAGACTGGACGGTCCAGTCTACGTCAATCATCCGACCAGGGCAAGCGGCAGGCTATTCCTGGGGAAAGAAATGGCCCTTGACCCGTACCGAGCGGCCACGGAACACCGCGACCAGCCGGCCGGCCTGGTCGCTCACTTCGATATCGTAGATGCCGCTGCGGCCGCCCTGCTGGCGACGCGTGCCGACGGCGGTCAGCACGTCGCCGAACAAGGCCGGCGCAAGGAAATTGATGTCGACACCCCCGGCCACGGCGCGGTGGTTGTCGGAATTGCAGGCATAGGCGAAGCAGGAATCGGCGACGGCGAAGATGAAGGCCCCGTGGCAGGTGCCATGCCCATTCACCATGTCCTGCCGCACGGGCATGCGCAGCGTCGCGCTGCCCGGTCCGACCGCGACGATCTCCATGCCCAGTCCGCGGGCGGCATGGTCGTCCGGCCACATGATTTCGGCAACTTTCTCGGCGACTTCCTGCGGTGTCATCCTGCATTCCTCAACGCTTCAGCTTGGCAAAGGCGGCAGCCATCGCTCCCTGCGCCGCGACCGGCGCCCGGTCACGCTGCACGGGCCTGCCATGTTGCCGCACCGCCGTCCCGCCGGCGCCGACTTTTACATTCTTTTGCACTTCATCCGACAACCGCATGGTCAGGGCGATGCGCTTGCGCGGGATGTCCACCTCCAGCACCTTGACCTTGACCACGTCGCCGGCCTTGACCACCGCGTGCGGGTCCTTGACGAAGGTGTTCGACAGCGCCGAGATATGTACCAGGCCGTCCTGATGCACGCCGATATCGATGAATGCGCCGAAGTTGGTGACGTTGGTGACGACGCCTTCGAGCTGCATGCCCGGTTCGAGGTCCTTGAGATCCTCGACGCCCTCGCGGAAGCTCGCGGTCTTGAACTCGGGGCGCGGGTCGCGGCCGGGCTTTTCCAGCTCCTTGAGGATGTCCTGCACCGTCGGCAGGCCGAAGCGCTCGTCGGTGTATTTCTCGGCCTGGAGCGATTTCACGGCGCGGCTGTCGCCGATGATTTCCTTCACGCCCTTCCTGATGTCGGCAAGGATGCGCTCCACCACCGGATAGGCTTCCGGGTGCACGGCGGAAGCATCCAACGGATTCTCCCCGCCGTTGATGCGCAGGAAGCCGGCCGCCTGCTCGAAGGTCTTCTCGCCGAGACGCGGCACCTTGAGCAGCGCGGCGCGCGAGGCGAAGGCGCCGTTCGAATCGCGGTAGGACACGATGTTCGCCGCCAGGGTCGAGTTGAGGCCGGAGATGCGTGCCAACAGGGCGGCCGACGCGGTATTCACATCCACGCCGACGGAGTTCACGCAATCCTCGACCACGGCGTCGAGGCTCTTCGCCAGCCGGGATTGATTGACGTCGTGCTGGTACTGGCCGACGCCGATGCTTTTCGGATCGATCTTCACGAGCTCCGCCAGCGGGTCCTGCAGGCGGCGGGCGATGGACACCGCGCCGCGCAGCGAAACATCCAGTTCCGGGAATTCGCGCGCGGCGAGCTCGGAAGCCGAATACACCGAGGCGCCGGCTTCGGAAACGACGATCTTCGTCAGCTTGAGCTCCGGATGGCGCTTCATCAGGTCGCCGGCGAGCCGGTCGGTCTCGCGGCTGGCCGTGCCGTTGCCGATGGCGATCAACTCGGCGCCATGCTTCTGCGCAAGCTGGCGCAGTGCGGCGATGCTCACCTCCCAGTCGCGGCGCGGCTCGTGCGGGTAGATGGTCGTCGTATCGAGCAGCTTGCCGGTGGCATCGACGACCGCGACCTTGACGCCGGTGCGGATGCCCGGGTCGAGGCCGATCACCGCCTTCGGGCCGGCCGGCGCGGCCAGCAGCAGGTCGTGCAGGTTGCGTGCGAAGACGCGGATGGCCTCTTCCTCGGCGCGCTCGCGCAGCACGCCCATGAGTTCGGTTTCGAGGTGCAGCGAGAGCTTGACCAGCCAGGTCCAGCGCGCCGTCTCGGCCAGCCACCGGTCCCCTGCCCGGCCCTGGTCCTCGATGCCGACATGGCGGGCGATCATCGCGATGCAGGGCGAAGAGCCCGGCGGGTCGGCCAGTTCCGGCTCGGTCTTGATGGCAAGGCGCAGCACGTCCTCGTTGCGGCCGCGCAGCAACGCCAGCACGCGGTGCGAAGCCGCGCTTTTCAGCGGCTCGCGAAAATCGAACCAGTCGCGGAACTTCGCCCCGGCCTCCTCCTTGCCTTCGACCAGCGTCGAGACGATCTGCGCATGCTCGTTGAGATAATTGCGCAGCTTTTCCAGCAGGGCGGCATCCTCGGCGAAGCGCTCCATGAGAATCTGCCGTGCGCCATCCAGCGCCGTCTTGACGTCCGGCACGTGCTTCTCCGGCGGCTCCTTCTCGACATTGACGTACTTCGCCGCCTCGGCCTCGGGATCGATGGTCGGGTCGCCGTACAACGCATCGGCCAGCGGCTCCAGTCCCGCCTCGCGGGCGATCTGCGCCTTGGTGCGACGCTTCGGCTTGTAAGGCAGATAGAGATCTTCGAGACGCTGCTTGGTTTCGGCCTGCCCGATCTCGGCGCGCAACCCGGGCGTCAGCTTGCCCTGCTCCTCGATGGACTGCAGGATCGCCGCACGGCGCGACTCCAGTTCGCGCAGGTAACCGAGCCGCTCCTCCAGCGTGCGCAGCTGCGTGTCGTCGAGATTGCCGGTGGCTTCCTTGCGATAGCGTGCGATGAACGGCACGGTGGCACCGTCGTCGAGCAGGCTGACGGCAGCGGCGACCTGATTGGGATGGACGCCGAGCTCTTCGGCGATGCGGAATTCGATGGAAGGAAGCATGGAAGTCTTGCCACGAAAAAAGGCGGGCAAGGTACCGCAAGCGATCCGGCATGGCAATCAACGAAACCATGATCCTGCTGCGGTAAGCTAACCGCCTTCCGACAGCGACGATGGAGACGGCGAACATGGGCATGGATACGATCGACTATTACCTGCACGGGGAGGACATGCAGTTCGTCGAAATCGAACTCGATCCCGGCGAGGCGGCGATCGGCGAGGCCGGCAGCCTGATGTACATGGAAGACGGCATCGATATGGACACCCTCCTGGGCGATGGCTCGGACAAACATAGCGGCGTGTTCGGCACGCTGCTCGGTGCAGGCAAGCGTCTCATCACCGGCGAGTCGCTGTTCACCACCGTCTATGTCAACCAGGGCAAAGGCAAGCGCAAGGTGGCCTTCGCGGCGCCCTACACGGGCCGCATCATCCCTTTCGACCTGAAACAGCTCGGCGGCACGCTGATCTGCCAGAAGGACGCATTCCTCTGCGCCGCCAAGGGCGTGTCGCTTGGCATCGCTTTCCAGAAGCGTCTCGGCGCCGGCTTCTTCGGCGGCGAAGGCTTCATCATGGAAAAGCTCGAGGGCGACGGCATGGCCTTCGCCCATTCCGGCGGCACGATGCTCGAACGCCGCCTGGCACCCGGCGAAGTGCTGCGCGTCGATACCGGCTGCGTCGTCGCCTACACGCCCGACGTCGATTTCGACATCAAGTTCGTCGGCGGCATCAGGACCGCGCTGTTTGGCGGCGAGGGGCTGTTCTTCGCCGTCCTGCGCGGTCCGGGCACGGTCTGGCTGCAATCGCTGCCCTTCGCGCGACTCGCATCGCGTGTTTTCGCCGCCGCCCCCGTCAGCAAGGGAGGCGGCGGGTCGGGCGGCGAACAAGGCGGCTTGCTGGGATCCCTCTTCAATGGCAAGAACTGAAGCCGGGCGGCGCTTGCCATGACGAATCTGTTCAAGACACTCGGCTTTCTCCTGCCGGCAGCCCTGACGGCCTGCGCCGGCCAGCCGCTCCGGCCGGGCGTCGACAACGAAGCGGCGGTGCTGCAGCACATGGGTCCGCCCGTGCTGGAATGGACGAACGCCGACGGCAGCCGCCAGCTCGCCTATCCGACCGGCCCGTTCGGCGTGCATACCTACATGGTGCGGATCGCTCCGGACGGCCGCCTGGAGCGTATCGAAAACGTCCTCACGGAAGAACACTTCGCCCGCGTCAAGCCCGGCATGTCGATGGAAGAAGTGCTGCATGTGCTCGGCCCGGTCGACCCGTCGGGTGGCGTCACCTACTTCGAGCGGCGCGACGAACTGGTCTGGGAATGGCTCTATTGCCCGGACTGGCGCCGCCTGTCGCGCTTCTATGTCCTGTTCGACGGCACCACCGGCAAGGTGCGCTCCACGATGTCCCTGATGGATTTCGAATGCGAGCGATTCAGGGGCAGCTTCGGCGGCTGCGGCTGCGCGCGCTGATCCGCGAGCCGCAAAAGTCGGCGCCGGCGG
>JAVEWF010000015.1:29081-45067 GCA_034004665.1 Rhodocyclaceae bacterium
ACCAGCGTGCGCAGGTCGCGCACCATGCGTTCGAGCTGGTCGATGCGTTCCTGCTGGCGGTAGACGGTCGCGTTCAGGCTGTCGAGCAGGTCCTCGGCGAAGGCGAGCTTGACTTCGAGTTCGGTGACGCGATCCTCCATCACGCGACCTCCGGGGCACCGGATGCCTGCACGAGCATCGCGGCGCGGGTTTCCGGCGTTTCGAGGCTGATGCGGCCGAGCGCCCCGCTGCGGTAGTCCGTCAACAGGATCATCGCCGCCTTCTCGAGATCGAGTTCCCCTCCCCGGCCCCCTTTTACTTTGTTGAGGCAGCCGCGCTTTTTGGCAACCGTCTCGACGATGCCGACGGCATCGATGCCGTTCATGTCGAGCTTGTAACGCGCGGCCAGCAGCGCCGGATAACGCGCCAGCAGGATGCCGGCGAGAAAGGTCGCCACCTCCTCGTCGATCACCGCATTGCGGCCGATCGCATGGCTGGCGGCGAGCATGTAGCCATCGGCATCGTGCTCGATCTTCGGCCACATCAGGCCGGGCGTGTCGGTGATGCTCATGCCCGGGCCGAGGTCGAAGCTCTGCTGGCTCTTGGTGACGGCCGGCTCGTCGCCGACGGCGGCGATGCGCTTCTTGAGCAGCGCGTTCATCAGCGTCGACTTGCCGACGTTGGGAATGCCCATGATCATCATGCGCAGGGGCTTGGTGTTGTCGTTGCGGTGCGGCGCCAGCTGGCGGCAAAGCGCAGGCACGCGGGCGGCGTCGCCCGGTTTCTTGCAGGAGATGGCGACCGCCTTCACGCCCGGCTGCCGGTCGTAATGGGCCAGCCAGGCCGCCGTCGCCACCGGGTCGGCGAGGTCGGCCTTGTTGAGCACGCGCAGGCACGGCCGCTGGCGGGCGAGGCGCAGCTCGCGGATCATCGGGTTGCTGCTCGCCTCCGGGCAGCGCGCGTCGAGCACCTCGATGACGACGTCGGTGCGCGCCATGGTTTCGGCGGCCTTTTTGCGCGCCGAGGTCATGTGACCGGGGAACCACTGGATGGGCATGGAAAGCTTCGGGGATGGGACGGGGCATAATTATCGCCGATGCTCACCCTCCTTTACCGCGACGAGCACCTCGTCGCCATCGACAAGCCGCCCGGCATGCTCGTGCACCGCAGTGATCTCGATCGCCACGAAACGCGCTTCGCCGTGCAGTTGCTGCGCGACCAGCTCGGCCGCCGCGTCACGCCGGTGCACCGCCTCGACAAGGGCACCTCGGGCGTGCTGCTGTTCGCCTTCGACCCGGCGATCGTGCGCGTAATGGCGGAGCAGTTCGAAAGCGGTGCTGTCGAAAAGACCTACCTCGCCGTGGTGCGCGGCTGGCCGCCGGAAACCGGCGTGATCGACCATGCGCTGACGCGCAAATTCGACGCCTATGGTCGCCAACTTCCCACGGCCGAAGCGCAGCCGGCGATCACGCACTACCGGCGTCTGGCGACGGTCGAACTACCGGTCTGCGTCGACCGTTACCCGACCTCACGCTATGCGCTGGTCGAACTGACGCCGCTCACCGGCCGGCAACACCAGTTGCGCCGCCACCTGAAACACATCGGCCACCCGATCATCGGCGACGCGACACATGGCAAGGGCATGCACAACCGCTTCTTCCAGCGCGAATTCGGCTGCGGCCGCTTGCTGCTCGCCTGCGTCGGGCTGTCATTCCGCCATCCCGTCAGCGGCGAAAAAGTCTGCGTTGGCGGGACGGCGGGCGATCAGTTCGATGCGTTGATCGCGCGGTTCGACTGGAGCCAGGCCGCCGCGCCCGCCCCGGCCGCACGGCCGCTGGCGAAGCAGGCGGTGAGCAGGTAGCCGCCGGTCGGCGCTTCCCAGTCGAGCATCTCGCCGGCGCAGAAGACGCCGGGCAGCGCCTTCAGCATCAGCTGTTCGTCCAGCGATTCGGCCGCGACGCCGCCGGCGCTGCTGATGGCCTCGTCGAGCGGCCGCGGCGCGGCGAGGCGCAGCGGCAGCGCCTTGATCGCGCTGGCGAGCCGCGCAGGGTCCGCGTAATCCTCTTTCGCCGCGCACTCGCGCAGCAGGCCGGCCTTGACGCCGACGATGCCGGCCCGGCTTTGCAGGTGGCCAGCCATCGAACGGGCGCCGCGGGGGTAGGCAATCTGTTCCGTCAGCCACTGGAGGCTCCGGGCCGGCGCGAGGTCGAGTGACAGCGATGCGCTTCCCTGCGTCTCGATCGCGTCGCGCAGGCCGGCCGAGAAGGCATAGATTAGGCCACCTTCGACGCCATGGGTAGTGACGACGAACTCGCCCTGCCGCCGCTGGCCGGCGAACGAAGCCACGACCGTCTTGACCGGCTGGCCGGCGAACTTCTCCCGGAAATGATCGCTCAACGCGACCTCGAAGCCGCAGTTCGCCGGTCGCAGGCTGGCGACTTCGACGCCACGTTCCCGCAGCCACGGCACCCACGCGCCATCCGAACCGAGCTTCGCCCAGCTGCCGCCACCGAGCGCGAGAACGACCGCCGTCCCGCCAGCGCCGACTTTTACCGCGCCGTCCGGCGTGGCGAAAATCAGGGACTCACCCTCCCAGCCCTGCCAGCGGTGGCGCATGTGAAAGCGCACGCACGCCCCGCGCAGCCGGTGCAGCCAGGCGCGCAGCAGCGGCGCCGCCTTCATGCCGTCCGGAAACACGCGCCCGGAGCTGCCGACGAACGTCTCGATGCCGAGGCCGCGCGCCCAGTCGCGCAAGGCGTCCGCATCGAAGTCGTCGAGCCATCCGGAAACCCAGTCGCGCCGCGTGCCGTAGCGGCCGGCGAATGTGTCGCCGGGCTCGGCATGCGTGAGGTTGAGCCCGCTCTTGCCGGCCATGAGGAACTTGCGCCCGGCGCTCGGCATCGCGTCATACACGTCGACGGCCACGCCAGCGCCGGCAAGCATCTCGGCCGCCATCAGGCCGGCCGGGCCGGCGCCGATGACTACCGCCCGCCGCTCGCTCATGCGGCGGCGACAGTGCGGCGGCGCGCCAGCCAGAGCGTGGCCACCGCGAACGCGACCAGCGCCACGCCGGGAATCGCCAGCAGGTTGAGCGTCTGCCACCCGGAACCGAGGATCAGCGCGCCGGCCGACACGGACGACACCGCCTGCACGCCGAAGACGATGAAGTCGTTCGAGCCCTGCACCTTGGCGCGCTCCTCCGGCCGGTAGGTCTCGGTCAGCAGCGTGGTGCCGCCGATGTAGAGGAAATTCCAGCCGATGCCGAGCAGCAGCAGCGCCCACCAGAAGTGCATCAGGCTGACGCCGGCCAGCGCGATGCCGATGCAGCCGAACAAGAGCACCGCCCCGACGAGCAGCAGATTCAGCACGCCGTAGCGGCGGATGAGGCTGCCGGTGAAGAAGGACGGCGCGTACATGCCGATGACGTGCCACTGCAGCACGAAGGCGGCATCGCCGAAGGGCAGGCCGCACATATCCATCGCCAGCGGCGTCGCCGCCATCAGCAGGTTCATCGTGCCGTAACCGAGCGCGGCCGCCAGCACCGCGACGATGAAGACCGGCTGGCGGGCGATTGCAGGCCAGGGCCGGCCGCTGTCTGCCTGCGCGGCGACACCCATGTCGGGAATGCGCAGCCGGCTGGCGATCGCGAGCGCGATGACGGCGAAAACGGACAGCATGGCGTAGGTGGCGGCGAACTGCACGGGCCACAGGTCGCGCGTCCACTGCCCGACCGCCGGGCCGACGAAGCCGCCGAGGATGCCCCCGGCCAGCGTGAAGGAAATCGCCTTCGCCTTCCAGTCGGCCGATGCCATGTCGGCGGCGGCGAAGCGGTACTGCTGGCCGAAGGCGTTGTAGGTACCCGCCAGCAGGGTGCCGAGACAGAGCAGCCAGAAGCTGCCGATACTCGTCGCCAGCGCACTGACCCCCCCGCCGAGGATGCCGAGCAGCGCACCGAACATGAAGCCGGCGCGACGGCCATAGCGCTTCATGAAATAGGAGGCCGGCAGCGTGGTCAGGGCCGTGCCGACGACATAGCCGGTGACGGTCAGCGTCGCCAGCGATGGCGTCGGCGCCAGCTTGAGGCCGACCAGGCCGTTGACGGCGATCAGCGTGACGCCGTTGCACAGCAGCAGGGCCTGGCAGAAAGCCAGCAGGCCGATATTGCGTTTCATGGGGGCTTACCTCGAATCCGGCAATCGCAGAACGAAGCGGATTTTCTCACCTCGGCGCTCGGCAAACACGTTTCCGCCGTGCGCGACCGCGATCGAATGCGTGATGGCCAGCCCCAGTCCGGCGCCGTCGCCGGTATCGCGACGGGCGGGATCACCCCGATGGAAGCGGTCGAAAAGCCGCTCCAGCGGCTCCGGCGGCGGCGCCAGGCACCGGTTCTCGACGATGACTTCGGCTTCGCCCGGAAGCGCCGACAGGGACACCGCGATGTCCGAGCCGGACGGCGCGTAGCGGATCGCGTTCGATATCAGGTTGGACAGCGCCCGCCGCAGCATGAGGCGATCGCCGCCGGTCGCCGCCCTGCCCTTGCGGACAAGGCGGATGTGCTTCTCGTCGGCCAGGACCTCGTAGAACTCGATCAGCTCGGCCACTTCGGTCTCCAGGTCCACGATTTCGCGGCTGGGCACGATCAGTCCGTTGTCGGCCTTGGCCAGGAACAGCATGTCGCCGATGGTGCGGGCCAGCCGCTCGAATTCCTCGAGATTCGACGCCAGCACCTCGCGATACGCCTCGTTCGTGCGCGGCTGGGACAGCATCACCTGCGTCTCCATCATCAGGTTGCTGACCGGCGTGCGCATTTCATGCGCCAGATCGGCGGCGAAGGACGAGAGCCGCGTGATCGAATCGCGCAGGCGGTCGAGCATGGCGTTGAACGAGGCCGTCAGGTCCTCCAGCTCGGGCGGCACACGGTCGGTCGGCAGGCGGGCCTCCAGACGCTCCGCGGTGATCTCCCTGGCCAGCTGGGCGGTACGCTGCAGCGGGGACAGCCCGAACCGGGACACGGCCCAGCCGATGGCAACGGCGACCAGCGTCGCCAGTGCCAGCACGACGGCGAGCGCGAGCTTGAAGTGGTCGATGAATTCGCGGTGATGGGCGGTATCCAGGGCGACGGCGATCGCATAGTCCGGACCGGCCAGGCCGGGGCGCATCGCAATCGCGGCGCCGCGATAGGTTTCCTCCCCCTGGTCCCAGGTCATCATTGCGGCGTCCTCCAGCGCCGGCGCGGCGGCGGCGTAAAGCTTCTCGGGCAGCGCGACGTGTCCCGAGCGGTAGACCTCCCGTCCTTCCTGCGACACGCCGAGCGACAGGTGGTGGTGGCCGACCAGTGCGTCATCCAGATAGCGGGGGATCAGACCGGACCGGTCTTCGGCATGCGCCTTGGCGATCAGGCGCGAACTCAGTTCGAGCTTGCCGCGCAGCTCGACCAGATCCTGCTCGGCGAAATGGCGATCGATGACGTCGATCAGGTAGATCGACACCCCGACCAGGATCAGCAGGGTCGACACGGCATAGAGCAGCCCGAGCCGCAGGGTCAGGGAGCGGCCGAGCGCCGGCAGGCTCACTCGGGTCTGACCTCCAGCACGTAACCCATGCCGCGCACGGTATGGATCAGGCGATCCGGGAACGGCTCGTCGACCTTGCTGCGCAACCGCTTGATGGCGACATCCACGACATTGGTGTCGGAATCGAAGTTCATGTCCCAGACCTGGGAGGCGATCAGCGCGCGCGAGAGCACCTCGCCCTGGCGCCGCATCAGCAGCAGCAGCAGCGTGAATTCCTTGGCCGTCAGGTCGATGCGCCGGCCCTGGCGGACCGCTCGGCGCCGGACGAGGTCGAGCTCGAGGTCGGCGACGGACAGCAGCTCGGGCTCCTTTACCTTGCCCCGCCGCAGCAGGGTGCGGATGCGGGCCAGCAGCTCCGAAAAGGCGAACGGCTTGACCAGGTAATCGTCCGCCCCCAGTTCGAGGCCCCGCACCCGGTCGGCCACGTCGTCGCGCGCGGTGAGGAACAGCACGGGAATCCCGCGTCCTTCGTCGCGCAGAGCCTTGAGGACCTGCCAGCCATCCATGCCCGGCAACATCACGTCGAGGACGACGAGATCGTAGTCTCCGGTCCGGGCCAGATGCAGCCCGTCGATGCCGGTCCGGGCCAGGTCGACGACGTAGCCGGCCTCGCTCAGGCCCTGGTGGAGATAGCCCCCCGTCTTCGGTTCGTCTTCGACAATCAGCAGGCGCATGGCGGCACTGTAACCGAAACCATGGCAGGGACTTCCCGGATTACAAACTTGTAATCCACGTGTCAGTTTCCTGTTGGCATCGGCTTGGCAAAGTGCGCGGCATCGTCGAAGAAAGGATGCCGCCATGCCACAGCCGACCCGCCGCGCATTTCAGGATCGCCATCCTGTGCGCGACTGCATCGGCGGGTTGCTGTTCGCCATCGCCTGCACCCCGGCGTGGGCCGACCCGACCCTCCACGAGGCCCTCGACCGGGCCTGGGAACGTGCCGCGCAGGTCCATGTCGCGGCCGCCCGCCATACCGAGGCCGAGGCCAGCCGGGCCGTGGCCGACAGCTGGTTCCCGGAATCCCCCTCGATCGGCCTGGCGGAAAAGAGCGACCGGTTCAACCAGAATCTTGGCGATCGCGAACGCGAGATCGAACTTGCCCTGCCGCTCTGGCTGCCCGGCCAGCGCGACGCCCGGCAGGCCTTCGCGGCGAAGGATGCGGCCGATGCGGAAGCTGCCCTGGGCGCGGCGCGTCTCGCAGTTGCCGGCGAACTGCGTGCCGCGATCCGCGACCTGGCAGTCGCCCGCGCAGAGCTGGAAATCGCCGCCGAACGCCTGGCGACCGCCGGGAAGCTCGAAACCGATGTCGCCCGGCGCGAAAAAGCGGGCGACCTGGCACGGACCGACCTGTTGCTGACGCGCGAAGAAACGCTGGCCGCGCAGAGCGCACTGGCAGAGGCCCGCACGCGCGAACGGCAGGCCTTCGAGCGCTACCGCTTTCTCACCGGGCTGGATCACCTGCCTGTGGATAGTGCCGAAAAAGTCATCCCGCCGGAAGCGACGCGGCATCCCCGCCTGCGCATGGCCGAGACGGCGGTCGAGCGTGCCCGCGCGGAGATGCAGGTGGCGCGCGAAGAGCGGCGCGACCCGCCGGAACTGAGCCTCGGCGTGCAGCAGGCACGCAGCGACTTCGCCGCACCGAACGCGAACACCGTGCGGATCGGCATCCGCATCCCTTTCGCCACCGCGGCCCGCAACGCGCCGAAGATCGCCGCGGCCAACAGCGCGCTGATCCGCGCCGAAGCGGGGTTGCGCCAGGTCGCGGCCGAACTCGAAGCCGGGCAGCGCGAAGCGCAAGCCGCGCTGGAGAATGCCGAGGCGGTCCACCAGGCCGCGCAGGCACGTGCCGGACTGGCGGCGGAACGCAGGGCGCTGCAGGAAAAAGCCTTCACGCTCGGCGAACTGGGGCTGGCCGAATTCATGCGGGTACGCGCTGCCGCGAGCGAGGCGCGACTCGAATTCCTGCGCGCCACGCATGCGCTGGCGGCGGCGCGGGCCCGGATCAATCAAGCGAGGGGAATCCTGCCGTGAGTCTTCTGATCAAGCGTTGCGTCGTCCTCCTGAGCCTGCTGGCGACGGGTCTGCTGGGCAGTGGTGCGGCCAGCGGGCATGGCGGCGAGGATCATGGCGACGAAGCCCATGCCAGGCCGGCACCGACCGTTGCCAGCGCCCCCCGCGCGAGCGCCCGGAGCGACGAGTTCGAACTCGTGGCGGTACTGGATGCGGAACAACGCATCGTCGTTACGCTCGACCGTTTCGCGACCAATGCGCCGGTCGGCGGCGCCCGGCTCGAAATCGACGCGGAGGGGCAAAGCGCCGTGGCCGCTGAAGCCAGCCCCGGCGTCTATGTAGCGAAGATCGCAGCGCTGACCCAGGCCGCGCCCGGCATGAAGCTGCCGCTGACGATTGCGATCGAAGCCGGCGACAGCGCCGACCTGCTGACGACGACGCTGGAAATTCCCGCACCGGCAGAGAGGGACGTTGCCACGGTGCGCGGTGGAGCGGACAGCGCGACCTGGCTGATGGGCGCCGCACTGCTGCTGGCGGCCGTCGCAGTGCTGGCCGTTCGTCGCATCCGGCAGAAGCGGTCGATGGGCGGGCACCTGACCATGCTGGCATTGGCTTTCGCTGTGACCGGCGCATTCATGCACGACGTCCGTGCCCATGGCGGCGAGGATCACAGCCACGCTGCGCCCACGCCCGCCGCCGCGCTGCCGCCTTCGGGCGATGCGCCGCAGCGGCTGGCCGACGGCAGTCTGTTCGTACCCAAGTCCGTGCAGCGGCGGCTCGGCATCCGCACCGTCCAGGTCCGCACCGGCGAACTGGCGGCCAGCGTCGAACTCAATGGCACCGTGATTCCCGACCCGGAAAGCAGCGGCCGCATCCAGGCACCGTTCGCGGGCAGCGTCCAGCCCGGCCCCAGGGGCATGCCGGTCGGTGGCAGGAAAGTCGTCAAGGGCGAAATACTGGCGTACCTGCGACCGGTGGCGAGCGCCATCGAACGCGGCAACCAGCAGGCGCTGCTCGCCGAGCTGGAAGCGCAGCTGGCCATCGCCGGACGGCGGATGAAGCGTCTGGAGCAGCTCGAGGGCGCCGTGCCGCAGAAGGAAATCGAAGCCGCCCGCATCGAGCGCGACGCACTCCAGCGACGCCGTGCCTTCGTCGCCGCCAGCGTGGACAGCGCCGAGCCGCTGCGGGCGCCGGCGACCGGCGTGATCAGCGCTTCGCACCATCTGCTGGCCGGACAGATCGTCGATGCCCGCGAGCCCCTGTTCGAGATCGTCGATCCCGCCCGGCTCGCCGTCGAGGCGCTGGCCTACGATCCGGGCATCGCGGGCACCCTCGAATCGGCCAGCGCCCTGGCCGGCGAAACCGCACTGGCGCTGAATTTCGTCGGTGGCGGCCGCCAGTTGCGCGAGCAGGCGCTGCCCCTGCTGTTCCGCATCGTCGCACCGGAGGCGTCGATCGCCGTCGGCCAGCCGGTGAAGGTGATCGTCAGCACCACGCGCGGCATCCGGGGCGAAGCCGTCCCGCGCCAGGCCATGACGAAAGTCGGCGCTGGCGAGACGGCGGTCTGGGTGCATGACGAGGCCGAGCGCTTCGTGGCGCGGAAGGTGCGCACCCGGCCGCTGGACGCCGCCCGTGTGGCCGTGGTCGACGGCCTGCATGACGGCGACCGCGTGGTCACCGAAGGCGCCAGCCTGCTTTCCCAGGTTCGATAAGCCATGTTCGACTTCATCATCCACGCCAGCCTCAGGCAACGTCTGCTGGTGCTTGGCGCAGCCCTGCTGCTGATGATCTACGGTGCGATCACCCTGCGTCAGATGCCGGTCGATGTCTTCCCGGACCTCAACAAGCCGACGGTCACCCTGATGACCGAAGCCGGCGGCATGGCGCCGGAAGAAGTCGAGCAGCTCGTCACCTTTCCGATCGAGTCGGGCATGAACGGCATGCCGGGCGTCACCCGCGTGCGTTCGGTCTCGGGCGTCGGCCTGTCGATCGTCTATGTCGAGTTCGAATGGGGCTCGGACATCTACCGCAATCGCCAGCAGATCGCGGAACGGCTCAATCTCGTGCGCGAGCAACTGCTGCAGGGCATCGTGCCGCAGATGGGGCCGATCAGTTCCATCATGGGAGAAATCCTGCTGATCGCGATACCGATCAGCAGCGCCGCCGGTCCGGACCAGGCGAGCCCGATGGCGGTGCGCGAATACGCCGACTGGGTAATGCGGCCACGCCTGCTGACCATCCCCGGCGTCGCCCAGGTGATCCCGATCGGCGGCGAGGTGAAGCAGTACCGCGTCGAAATCAGGCCGGCGCAGCTGCAGGCGCTGGGAGTCGAACGCGAGAAGCTCGAAGCCGCGCTGCGCGACTTCGGCGCCAACACCAGCGGCGGTTTCCTGGAAGCCCGGGGACGCGAATTCCTGATCCGTGCCATCGGCCGCACCAGCCGTATCGAAGACCTGCAGAATCTGGTGGTCACCGTCAGGAACGGCCAGCCGGTACTGCTCAGGCAGCTGGCCGACGTCAGGCTGGCACCGGCGATCAAGCGCGGCGACGGCAGTTACCAGGGCAAGCCGGCGGTGATCCTGTCGGTGCAGAAGCAGCCCTCTGCCGACAGCGTGACCCTGACCCGGCAAGTCGAGCAGGCGGTGGCCGAACTGGCGAAGAGCCTGCCGCAGGGCGTGGCCGCACCCGCCTTCCTGTTCAAGCAAGCCGATTTCATCGAGCACTCGGTGAGCAATGTCGAGGAAGCCCTGCGCGACGGCGCGATCATGGTCGCGGTGATCCTATTCCTGTTCCTGCTCAACGTGCGGACCACCGTGATCTCGCTGATGGCCATTCCGGTGTCGCTGCTGGTGACGGCGCTGGTGTTCCATTATGTCGGCCTGTCGATCAACACCATGACGCTGGGCGGCCTGGCGATCGCCATCGGCGAACTGGTCGACGACGCCGTCGTCGGCGTCGAGAACGTGTTGCGCCGCCTCAGGATGAATCGCACGGCAACCGAGCCCCGGCCGGTGCTCGAGGTGATCGCGGCGGCCACCCTGGAAGTGCGTTCCGCGATCGTCTATGCGACCGTGATCATCGTCCTGGTGTTCGTGCCCCTGTTCGTCCTGCCCGGCATCGAGGGCCGGCTATTCACGCCGCTGGGCATCGCCTACATCGTCTCCATCCTCGCCAGCATGATCGTCTCGGTGACGCTGACGCCGGTGATGGCCTACTATCTGTTGCCACGCATGAAGCAGCTGCACGCCGGCGACAGTCCGCTGGTCATCTGGCTAAAGCGCCAGGACGCCCGGCTCCTGCACTGGTCTTTCGACCGCGCCCGCGCACTGCTGGCCGGCGCACTGGTCGTGGTCGTGCTGGTCGGTGCCAGCGTGCCTTTCTTCCCGCGCTCGTTCCTGCCCCCCTTCAACGAAGGCACGCTGACCGTCAACGTGCTGCTCGATCCGGGCACTTCGCTGGCCGAGTCGAACCGCATCGGCACGCTGGCCGAGGAACTGGTCAAGCAGGTGCCGGAAGTGACCCAGGTGGGACGCCGCACCGGACGTGCCGAACTCGACGAGCATGCCGAAGGCGTGCATTACACCGAGATGGACGTCGACCTCAGGGCGTCGGAACGCAGCCGCGAGGCCATCATCGCCGACATTCGCGGCCGCCTCGCCACCCTGCCGGCGGCCTCCAACGTCGGCCAGCCGATCTCGCACCGTCTCGACCATCTGCTTTCCGGCGTGCGCGCGCAGATCGCGCTGAAGATCTACGGCGACGACCTCGACACCCTGCGCGGCCTGGCCGCCGACCTGCGCGAGCGGCTGGCAGGCATCCCGGGCATCACCGACCTGCAGATCGAGAAGCAGGTGCTGATTCCGCAGGTCAAGATCCATCTCGACTATGCCGAAGCGGCGCGTTACGGCGTCGCGCCGGGCAACCTGCTGCGCAGCCTCGAACAGATGATCGAGGGCGAGCGCATCACCCAGGTCATCGAAGGCAACCGGCGCTTCGACCTGCTGGTGCGTCTGCCGGAAGCGGCGCGCGATGCCGAGGCGCTCGCCAACCTGCTGATCGAGACGCCGAACGGTTTCGTCCCGCTGTCCAAGATCGCCACGGTGGAGGAAAGCGACGGGCCGAACCAGATCAGCCGGGAAAATGCGCGTCGGCGCATCGTGCTGTCGGCGAATACGGACAACAGCGCCAGCGGTCGCGACATGTCGCAGGTGATTGCCGACATCCGTCGCGAACTGGCGGACAGGCCGCTGCCGGAAGGCTATTTCACCGCACTGGAGGGACAGTTCCAGGCTCAGGAGCAGGCCGTCCGGCTCATCACCGTGCTGGCGCTGATCTCGCTGACGATGATCTTCATGGTGCTTTACAGCCGTTACCGCTCGGCGGTGCTGGCCTTCATCGTCATGGGCAACATTCCGCTGGCGCTGGTGGGCAGCGTCATCGCGCTGTGGATCTCCGGCCAGCCGCTGTCCGTGGCCGCACTGGTCGGCTTCATCACCCTGACCGGCATCGCGACGCGCAACGGAATTCTGAAAATCAGCCACTACATCAACCTGTGCGCCTTTGAAGATGAGCAGTTCGACCGGCACATGATCGTGCGCGGCTCGCTCGAACGCCTGACGCCGGTGCTGATGACCGCGCTGGTGGCGGCCTTCGCGCTGCTGCCCCTGCTGCTGTCGGCCGATGCACCGGGCAAGGAGGTGCTACACCCGGTGGCGGTCGTGATATTCGGCGGACTGGTGAGTTCCACGCTGCTCGACACGATCCTGACACCGCTGATGTTCTGGCTGTGGGGCGAGCAACCGCTCAGGCGACTTCTGGCCGATCACGATGCCGAGAGTTTTTAACCCGACCCGATGAAGGAGTAGTCCATGAAACCGTCCCAAACCCTGATCGCCGCCACCTGTCTGTTTGCGCTGGTTTCAAGTGGCGCGATGGCGCATTCCGACGAATATCTGGATACGCAGCAGACGCCCCACGGCGGGCAACTGCGCATGGCCGGCATGTATCACTTCGAACTGGTGGTCGCCAGGGACGGCAGGGAGGCGAAGGACAAGCCGGTCGTCGTCTATGTGACCGACCACGCCGGCACCAGGGTGCCGACGACCGGCGCGAAGGGTACGGTGACACTCCTTGCCGGGAAGTCGAAGGCCACGGTCACTCTCGCCCCGGACGGCGACAACCGGCTGAAAGGCTCGGGCAGCTATGCCTCGACGCCGGACCTGAAGGCCGTGGTGTCGGTCACGCTCGCCGGCAAAAGCACCGAGCAGGCACGTTTCACGCCCCTCTCCATCCCCCAGGCGATGGCGCAGGACGGCCACATGGAACACAAACATTGATCAGGCACTGAAAAGGAATCCGGCATGAAAACCACCTTGCGCACCGCCATCCTGCTGGCCATGCTGTCACCCGCGGCCTGGGCAGCCGATGCCCTGCCGATCGTCACGGTGTACAAGACACCGACCTGCGGCTGTTGCAGCAAATGGGTGGACCACATGAAAGCCAACGGCTTCAGGGTCGTCATGCAGGACATGAACGACGTCACCCCGCACAAGCAGCGGCTGGGCGTGCCGGTCGGCATGGGCTCTTGCCATACCGCCGAAGTCGGCGGCTATCTGGTCGAGGGCCACGTACCGGCGACGGACGTCAAGCGCCTGCTCGCCGAAAAACCGAAAGCGAAAGGCCTCGTCTCGCCGGGCATGCCGCAAAGCGCTCCCGGCATGGATATGCCCGGAAAGGCCCCCTACGAGATTTTCCTGGTACGCACGGACGGCACGACGGCATCCTACGCGCGCCATTGACCTCCGTGCTATGCGGTCAGGTCACTCCCACTCAATCATCAACGAGACATTGAACCCCGCTTGAATACTGGGTTCCGCTCGTTTCACCCCCGCCGATACCGTCACTGATACCGTCAAACCGCCAGAAAACCCTTGCACTGACTGGTTCTCGGCAATTCCCTACCCCTCTTCCCCCCGCTCGGCGTATCCCGCCTCGCGCTGGCTGCGGATCGCTAGCACAAAGACGATGTCCATCTCCGGCACATAACGATAGAGCGCGAGATAGCCTCTGCTACGGCGACCAATGACCAGTTCCCGCTTGCTGTTCGCCACCGGACGACCGATCAGGGGGTTCTGCTCCAGGACGTCCAGAGCGGCGATGATTTCCCCAATGCGCTGACCTGGATTATCGATCTGATAGGTTGCCAAGTGATCAAGGATGCGGTCGAAGTCCTCCGCAACCTCTGGGGCCAACTCGATCCTGGCCATTTCAGCGTGCCAGTTTTCGGGCTACAGGACGCTTGGCAGATTTTCCGGAAACACGGGCTTCGAGATACTTGCGCATTTCGGTCCAGGGAATGGTTTTGCCAGAAGACACAATATCGGCGTAGCGCTGTTCAGCCTCCGCATCAAAATCCGCCCTGAGTTCTGCCTGCTGTGTCTTTTCGGCGATGGCCTCTAGAATGAAGCCATGGGGTGTCGTTCCGGAGCGTTTCGCTGCGGTTGCCACCCGTGCTTTCAGCTCTTCGGGGAGGCGAATGGTCGTGGTGGTCATAACAGACACTCCGATTCAGACATTGGAGCCGTATGGTAGCACTTATGTGCTACATCGTTTGCGGCGATCACAAATAACCAAATGGCACCGCCCATAGTCCCTCACCAAATGGCAAGGCCTCCGATCCGTCATAGAGAACGATGCCACTCACGAAGGCTTTGCCACATTGATCGCGCAGTCGCCGCAGTCCCTTGAAATCAGCCGACGTCACCGTGGCTGACGCCTTGACCTCGATACCCATAATGGCGCGCAGTGGCGATTCGAGAACAAAATCGATCTCGACCTGATCCTTGTCACGGTAATGTGAAAGGAACCACTGCTCCGGCGTCAGGCTGACAATCTTGAGCAGTTCGCCATGAACCCAGCTTTCGAGAATCGATCCAAAACGCCCCCGATCAGCTTCGAGCAGTTCAGAGCTGGCGCGTACCAAGGCGGCATGCAAGCCAGCATCCAGAAAATGAATCTTCGGCGTCTTGATCAGGCGAGTCAGCTCATTACGCCGCCATGCTGGCAGCCGCCTCACCAGGAACAACTTTTCGAGAATGGCGATATATTTCTCGGCGGTGTGAACATTGAGCCCCAGTTGTCCACCTACTTGGCTCAGGTTGAGAAGTTGTCCGGACATCATGGCCAGGATGGCCATCAACTGGGGAATACGCGTCGCTTCGTCAATACGCGCCACATCCTGAATGTCGCGCTCCACCAAGGTAGTCAGATACGACTGTGCCCAGGCTTGGCGTCTGCGCGTTGTCGTGCGACTGCGCATTTCCGGGTAGCCACCGGCCAGGACATGCGCAACCAATGACTCACCGATCCCCGGAGTACTTACAGAGGTTTGACTGGGCCAATTTTGTGCGAGGGCACGCTCAAGAAAGTCGGATGGACGGCCAGCAATTTCAGCATTCGACAGAGGCAAAAGCGCATGCACTTCGATGCGGCCGGCAAGACTATCCGCGATAGTCGGCAGACTCATGACGTTGGCCGACCCCGTCAGAAGGAAGCGTCCTGGACGGCGATCATTGTCGATCGACAGTTTGAGCGCCAACAGCAATTCAGGCGCCCGCTGTATTTCGTCGATCACGGCACGGTCGATGCGACGAACAAATCCAACGGGATCGCTGCGTGCAGCCGCAAGCTGCGTTGCATCATCCAGCGAGATATAGGGCATGTTCGACCCGCATTGGCGAGCCAATGTGGTTTTGCCAGATTGCCGAGGGCCGTTGATCAACACAGCCGGCGTATCAAGCAGCGCTTCCTGCAGCGAGGATTGCAGGTGGCGGCGGATCAACGGCAGGTCAGCAGGGACAGAAGGTTCCAACGCGGTATTCCAGCTTGCAGGTGGGTTCAGCAGATCGTCTCATGTGCACCATATTATCGTCCAATCTGCATTTAGACTCCGTCCATTATGCTTTTTTATCAATCCCCTTCCCCATCTGGCTTTGCGGGCAGGTGAAAGACCACCTCGATCCCGTGCCGACGGCACACCTCCAGCACCTTCCCGATTTGGGCCGCGGGCTAGGTCCGCTCAGGCCGAATTGGAGGCATTGCGACGGCATGCAAATATCGCAAATTCCACCAGTCTGAAAATTGAAATGCGCCCAAAAAGGGCGCATTTCAAGAGCGCAGCTGAATACCTGAACGTTATGCTGCGTACATCACAACTGTAGAAGGATTCCTGCGATCAATCAAAACCATCAACCTAGAGCACTGGCCGCAAGCAAACCATAGCCCAGCCGCTAGGACCAGTCACTCCCACTCGATCGTGCCGGGCGGCTTGCCCGTCACGTCATAGACGACGCGGCTGATCCCGCGAATTTCGTTCACGATCCGGTTGGAGACACGCGCCAGCAGTTCGTGCGGCAGTTCGGCCCA
>JAVEWF010000079.1:0-8004 GCA_034004665.1 Rhodocyclaceae bacterium
TTGGCGGAGAAGGAGGGATTCGAACCCTCGATCCAGGTTTTGCCCAGATGCACCCTTAGCAGGGGTGTGCCTTCGACCACTCGGCCACTTCTCCGAAGGAGGCGGATGATACCTGCCATCCCCCCCCCGGGTCAAACTCAGGCGGGCGCCTTGTCGAGGTCGAATGCCTTGTGCAGCACGCGCACGGCGAGTTCGAGGTACTTCTCGTCGACCACGACGGAGATCTTGATTTCCGAGGTGGAGATCATCTGGATGTTGATGCCTTCCTCGGCCAGCGCGCGGAACATCATGCTGGCGACGCCGGGATGCGAACGCATGCCGACGCCGACGGCGGAAACCTTGCAGATCTTGTTGTCGCCCTCGATGGCGCGGGCGCCGATGTGCGGCTTGATCTGCTCTTCCAGCACCTTCAGGGCACGGTTGTATTCGCCGCGATTGACGGTGAACGAGAAATCGGTGGAGCCATCGTGACCGACGTTCTGGATGATCATGTCGACGTCGATGTTGGCCTCGGCGATGGGGCCGAGGATCTGCGAGGCGATGCCGGGACGATCGGGCACGCCCAGGACGGTGAGCTTGGCCTCGTCGCGGTTGAAAGCGATGCCGGAAATGATCGGTTGTTCCATGGTGGTGTCTTCCTCAACGGTAATCAGCGTACCCGGGGTTTCCTTCCCCTCCTCCTCGAAGCTGGAGAGCACGCGCAGCTTGACCTTGTACTTGCCGGCGAATTCGACCGAACGGATCTGCAGCACTTTGGAGCCAAGGCTCGCCATCTCGAGCATTTCCTCGAAGGTGATGCTGTCGAGCTTGCGGGCTTCCGGGACGATGCGCGGGTCGGTGGTATAGACGCCGTCGACATCGGTATAGATCTGGCACTCGTCGGCCTTCAGCGCGGCGGCCAGCGCGACGGCCGAGGTATCCGAGCCCCCGCGGCCGAGCGTGGTGATATTGCCGTGCTCGTCCACACCCTGGAAACCCGCGACGATCACGACGGTATCGCTGTCGAGGTCGCGCCGCATGTTGCCCTCGTCGATCGACAGGATGCGCGCCTTGGTGTACGTGCTGTCGGTCAATACCTTGACCTGCGCCCCCGTGTAGCTTTTCGCCTTGACACCGGCATCCTGCAGGGCCATCGCCAGCAGGGCGATCGTTACCTGTTCACCGGTGGAAATCATCACGTCGAGTTCGCGGGGATGCGGTTCCGGAGAAATCTCCCTGGCGAGGGCGATCAGCCGGTTGGTCTCGCCGCTCATCGCCGAAACGACGACAACGACCTGATTCCCCTGCTCTTTCCAGCGTTTGACGCGTCGGGCCACGTCGCGGATGCGCTCCGGAGAGCCCATCGACGTCCCGCCATATTTTTGAACGATCAGCGCCATGTCGAGTCCATGAAACGAAAGGCGCGCATTCTATCCGAAGGCACCGACTACGGAAACTACTTATCTCGACCGGCTTGTATGGCATGCAAATATCGGATATGCTTTTAGCACTATGACTTCAGTGGTAGATACAGGTCTGGCGCGTCATACTCATAGCGAATCATCACAAAGGATATCCACATGAAAACAATGGAAAAGATCAATGCGCGGGAAATCCGTCGCAAGCTCGGAATGAATCAGCAGCAGTTCTGGTCGAAACTCGGCGTCACGCAGAGCGGCGGCTCCCGCTACGAAAGCGGCCGCAACATGCCTCGTCCGGTCCAGCATCTCCTGCGCCTCGTCCATGTCGAGCAGATCGACATCAGCAAGATCAAGCGCGACGATTACGAAGTCATCGAATACCTGAAGACGAAGAAGTCCGATCTCTTCAAGGAACTGAAAAAGGAAGCCAAGGCTTCCAAGAAAGCCTGAGAAACGGCTGGCAGCTTCATCAGGGGCTGACTTTCACGGTCAGCCCCGTGCTTTCGGTGATTTCATTCCCGATGGCCATCAGTGCTTCCGGCGGCAGCGCGGACAACCTCGCCGCATCCGGCTGCATGGACGGACGGGCCAGTCCGTACAGATGCACGCCGGCCAGTTCATTTCTCACCTCCCCCAGCAGACCCAGATAGGCATCCAGATCGGCTCTGGCGGGAGTCGTGCCATCCAGCATGAACAGGCACGTCTGCACCCACGTCGGGCACAACGCCGTGCAACGCCGCAGTCGCCGCAGTACGGTCGCAGGCTGGCAGGCGACCCGGTTGATACGACGCATCGGTTCGACGCCGACGGCATCGACCTTGAACCAGGTTTCGCCCCCGCGCTCACCGAGCGCGGCGATGCCCGCCTGTACCGGCCGGCGATCGAGCAGGCTGCCGTTCGTGATCAGTCGCAGACGGGGCAACTCGGCCGGCCGCAGTTCGTCGAGCAGTTTTCCGACCAGCGCCACCACCGCCGGAAACTCCTTCGCACTGGTGGGCTCGCCGTTTCCCGAGAAGGCGATATCGACCACGCGGCGCGCCTCCGGCGGCACATGGCGATCGAGGTAGTCGCCGACGTATAGCCAGTTGAGCATGTCGCGCAACTCGTTGCCGAGCCGTTGCAGGTCAATCGGTGGCGGCCCGCCACGCGCCAGGCCGGGCACCTGGCAGTAGATGCAGGCCCAATTGCAGGCATTGTTCGGGTTGAGGTTGATGCCGACCGACACGCCCCCGGCACGTCGCGACACGACCGGATAGATGTAGGTCATCCCCGTGCTGTCGCGGCTATGGTCCCGGATCGAAAGTTGAGCCATGGCAGGGACTATACTTCGCCGCTTCGCCGATTGATACGGACTGACACGCCGACCATGCAGATCACCCGCCGCCTCGAATTCGACGCCGGGCACCGGATTCCCGACCACCAGAGCCAGTGCCGCCATCTGCACGGCCATCGCTATGCACTGGAAATCACGCTCGCGGGAGAGGTCATCGAGGCCGCCGGCCAACCCAACAACGGCATGGTGATGGACTTCTCCGAGGTCAAGCAGATCGCCATGCGCCATGTCGTCGAGAGCTGGGACCACGCCTTCCTCGTCTTCAGGGGCGATACGCAGGTGGTCGATTTTCTCGCTGCGATGCCGGGTCACAAGACCGTGGTGCTCGACCGCGTGCCGACCGCCGAGAACCTCGCACGGCTGGCCTTCGAGATGCTCGCCCCGCTCTACCGCGATACCTACGGAAACCACCTGCACCTCGAACAGGTGCGCATCTACGAAACCCCCAACTGCTGGGCCGACTGCCACCGGAGCGACCTCACGCCATGATCCAGAAAACCCCGCTTTACGACACCCACGTCGCCGCCGGCGCGAAGATCGTCGATTTCGCCGGCTGGCAGATGCCAATCAACTACGGCTCGCAGATCGAGGAACACCATGTCGTGCGCCGCGACGCCGGCATGTTCGACGTCTCGCACATGCTTGCCATCGATCTCGTCGGCTGCGAATCGCAGGCCTTCTTGCGCCGCCTGCTCGCCAACGACGTCGCCAAGCTCACCGTGCCCGGCAAGGCACTCTATTCCTGCATGCTCCAGGAAGACGGCGGCGTCATCGACGACCTGATCGTCTATTTCTTCACCGAATCGAAGTACCGCATCGTCGTCAATGCCGGCACTGCCGAGAAGGACCTGGCCTGGATGCGCCTCGTCGCCGCCAACTTCGCCGTCAGCCTGACACCGCGCCGCGACTTGGCGATGATCGCCGTGCAGGGCCCGCAGGCGCGCGAACGCTTCTGGACCGCCTTTCCCGCCGCCCGCGCCGCCTCGGTCACGCTCGGCGTATTCCAGGCCGTCGAGTGGGAAGTGGATGGCGTCACCTGGCTGATCGCCCGCACCGGCTACACCGGCGAGGACGGCTTCGAGATCGCCGTGCCTGCCGAACAGGCCGCCGGCGTCTGGCAGCAGCTGGTCGAAGCCGGCGTCAAGCCGGCCGGCCTCGGCGCGCGCGACACGCTGCGCCTCGAAGCCGGCATGAACCTCTACGGCCAGGACATGGACGAAACCCGGAACCCGCTCGAATCCGGCCTGACCTGGACCGTCGATTTCAAGGACGCGGCGCGCGACTTCATCGGAAAGTCGGCGCTGGCAGGACGGCAGGCGCAAGGCAGCCTGCGCACCTTCCTCGGCCTCGTGCTGCTCGACAAGGGCGTGCTGCGCGCCCACCAGAGGGTCGTCACGCCGAAAGGCGACGGCGAAACCACCAGCGGCTCGTTTTCGCCGACGCTGAACCAGTCGATCGCGCTGGCGCGCCTGCCAGCCGGCGTCGCCGTCGGCGACGAGGTACAGGTCGAGATCCGCGACAAGCTACTCAAGGCGAAGGTCGTCAAGCCGGTTTTCGCCCGCAATGGACAATCCCAACTTTAAGGAGTGAATGAGCATGAGCGTTCCCGCCGAGCTGAAATACACCGCCTCGCATGAATGGACCCGCCTCGAAGCCGACGGTACCGTCACCGTGGGCATCACCGACCACGCGCAAGAAGCGCTGGGCGACATCGTCTTCCTCGAACTGCCCGAGATCGGCCGCCAGCTCCAAGCCGGCAAGGAATGCGCCGTCGTCGAATCGGTCAAGGCCGCGTCCGACATCTACGCGCCGATCGCCGGCGAGGTCGTCGCCCGCAACGATGCCGCCGTCGATGCGCCCGAGTCGGTGAACCAGGACGCCTACGCCGCCTGGCTGTTCAAACTCAAGCCGGCCAACGCGGCCGACCTGAACGGGCTGCTCGACGCGGCAGCGTACGAGAAGGTCGCAGCGGAGCACTAAACCATGGCGACACTCGACGAACTCGAAGGCCGCGACGAGTTCGTCGCGCGCCACATCGGCCCGGACGCGGCCGAGCAGGAAAAAATGTGCGCCGCCATCGGCGTCAAGGACCGCGCCGAACTGATCGCCCAGACGGTGCCGGCCGGCATCCGCCTGCCCGCCGACCTGCCGCTCGGCGCACCGATGAACGAGCACGCCGCTCTGGCGCAGCTCAGGGCCATCGCCGACAGGAACGAAATTCGCAAATCCTTCATCGGCCTCGGCTACTACGGCACGCATTTGCCGCCGGTGATCCAGCGCAACGTGCTGGAAAACCCCGGCTGGTACACCGCCTACACGCCCTATCAGGCCGAGATCGCACAGGGGCGACTGGAAGCCCTGCTGAATTACCAGCAGATGGTGATCGACCTCACCGGCATGGAGCTCGCGAATGCGTCCCTCCTCGACGAGGCGACCGCCGCCGCCGAGGCGATGACGATGGCGCGCCGTTCGAGCAAATCGCAGAGCAACGCCTTCTTCGTCGATGCGGACACCTTCCCGCAAACGCTCGACGTCATACGAACAAGAGCAGCCTACTTCGGCTTCGAGCTGATCGTCGGCGCTGGCGAGACGGCGGCCGACCACGACGTCTTCGGCGCGCTGCTGCAGACCCCCAACGCGAAGGGCGAACTGAAGGATTTCACCGAGGTCATCGCCGCCCTCAAGGCGAAGCATGCCGTCAGTGCCGTCGCCTGCGACCTGATGGCGCTGGTGCTGACGAAATCGCCGGGCGAGATGGGCGCGGACATCGCCTTCGGCTCGTCGCAGCGCTTCGGCGTGCCGATGGGCTACGGCGGCCCGCACGCCGCCTTCTTCGCCTGCAAGGACGAGCACAAGCGTTCCGTGCCCGGCCGCATCATCGGCGTGTCGAAGGATGCCAAGGGAAAGACGGCGCTGCGCATGGCGCTGCAAACCCGCGAGCAGCACATCCGCCGCGAAAAGGCCAACTCGAACATCTGCACCTCGCAAGTGCTGCTCGCCAACATGGCCGGCATGTATGCCGTCTGGCACGGGCCGGAAGGGCTGAAGCGCATCGCCCGGCGCATCCATCGCCTCACCTGCCTGCTGGCCAAGGCGCTCGGCGTGGCGGGAAGCTTCTTCGACACGATCGTCGCAAAAGTCGGCGCTGGCAAGACGGCTGCGCTGAAGGCTTCCGCCTTCAACGTGCGCCACATCGACGCCGAAACCGTTGGCATCAGCCTCGACGAGACGACCACGCGCGAGGACGTCGCCGCGCTGGCCCAGCTGCTCGGCACGAGCGTCGATTTCTCCGCGGATGTGGCCGACGCGATCCCGGCCCACCTGCGCCGCGACTCGCCGATCCTCGCCCACCCGGTGTTCAACACCCACCACACCGAGCACGCGATGCTGCGCTACCTCAAGTCGCTGCAGAACAAGGACCTCGCCCTCGACCACGCGATGATCCCGCTCGGCAGCTGCACGATGAAGCTCAATGCGGCCGCCGAGATGATGCCGGTGAGCTGGCCGGCCTTCGGCGCGCTGCATCCCTTCGCGCCCGCCGAACAGGCGCAAGGCTATGCACAGATGATCGGCGAACTGTCGCAGTGGCTGTGCACGATCACCGGCTTCGACGCACTGTGCGTGCAACCGAACTCCGGCGCCCAGGGCGAATACGCCGGCATGGTTTCGATCCGTCGCTACCAGGCGGCGCAGGGAGAGGGCCATCGCGACGTCTGCCTGATCCCGAAGTCGGCCCACGGCACCAACCCCGCCACCGCGCAGATGTGCGGCTTGCAGGTCGTCGTCGTCGACTGCGACGAACGCGGCAATGTGGATGTCGCCGACCTGCAGGCGAAGGCGGAACAGCACGCCGACAAGCTCTCCTGCCTGATGCTCACCTATCCCTCGACGCACGGTGTGTTCGAGGAGGCGGTGATGGAGATGTGCCGCATCATTCATGCGAATGGCGGGCAGGTGTACATGGACGGCGCGAACCTCAACGCGCAGGTCGGCCTTACCTCGCCCGGCCACATCGGCGCCGACGTGTCGCACATCAACCTGCACAAGACCTTCGCCATCCCGCACGGCGGCGGCGGCCCCGGCATGGGCCCGATCGGCCTGAAAGCCCATCTGGCGCCGCACGCGCCGGGCCACGTTTTCGCCGGTGATCGCGTCGGCGCGCAGGGCGCAGTTTCGGCGGCGCCTTTCGGCTCGGCCTCGATCCTGCCGATTTCATGGATGTACATCGCGATGATGGGCGGCAGCGGCTTGAAGCAGGCCACCGAGGTGGCGATCCTCAACGCCAACTACGTGGCCGCACGGCTCAAGGACCACTACCCGGTCCTCTACAGCGGTGCCCACGGCCGCGTCGCCCACGAGTGCATCCTCGACATCCGCGCCATCAAGGCGGCGACCGGCATCGCCGAGATCGATATCGCCAAGCGGCTGATGGACTACGGCTTCCACGCGCCGACAGTGAGCTTCCCGGTCGCCGGCACGCTGATGGTCGAGCCGACCGAGTCCGAGAACCAGGCCGAGCTGGATCGCTTCTGCGCGGCGATGATCGCCATCCGCGAAGAGATCCGCAAGATCGAAGCCGGTGAATGGCCGCAGGACAACAATCCCCTCAAGCACGCCCCGCACACGCAGGCAGACGTGATCGGAACGGAGTGGAACCGTCCCTATTCGCCAGCCACGGCGGTGTTTCCGTTGCCGTATGTCGCCGCCAACAAGTTCTGGCCGTCGGTGAACCGCATCGACGACGTGTATGGCGACCGCAACCTGTTCTGTGCCTGCGTGCCGATGGAGGATTACACCAATGTCTGATTCGCACCTGATCCTGACCGTCATCGGCGACGACAAGCCCGGCCTCGTCGAGGAACTCGCCACCGCGATCTCCGCGCACGGCGGCAACTGGCTCGAAGCCTCGATGGCGCAACTCTCCGGCAAGTTCGCCGGCATCGTCGAAGTCGCCGTGCCGGCCGACAGGATTCCCGAACTCCGCATCGCCCTCGGCAAACTCGCCGGCCTCAAGGTCAGCGCGGAAACTGCGACTGCGCAAAAGTCGGCCCCTGCGGGACGGCGGCTCAGCCTCAATCTCGTCGGCCACGACCGCATCGGCATCGTCCGGGAAGTGACGCAAGCGCTCGCACGCCATGCGGTGAACGTCGAAGAATTGCAGACCCGCACCAGCAGCGCGCCGATGTCAGCCGAGATCCTGTTCCACTGCGAAGCCGAACTGACCGCCGCGCCGGATTTCAACGTGCGCGAACTGAAGGCGGCGCTGGAACA
>JAVEWF010000079.1:8104-9642 GCA_034004665.1 Rhodocyclaceae bacterium
GCCGGAACGGCCAAATCGACCGGAACGCTGGTCGATTTCCGCGTCGAGGTGCAGAAATCCCTGCCCAACGACCTCGGCAATGCCACGGCCTACGTCGAGATGAACGGCACCGATCCCGCGGAAGTCGCAGGCAAGGTCAAGGCCGCCATCGCCGAAGGACTGGCGCTCGCCAGGGCCCAGCCGGGGATCACCGTCAAGAGCGGCAACACGCACACTTGGCCCATTTATACAAATGGTGCCAAGGGCGGTCGCAGCATCGAAAGCTGGCGCATGCGATCGGAACTGCTGCTCGAAAGCCGCGATGCTGCCGCCCTCTCGACCGCCGTCGGGGCACTGCAGGCGACGCTGGCCATCGGCGGCATCCAGTTCATGCCCGCGCCGGACACGCGCCGCAAGGCGGAAAACGATGCCGCGCTGGAAGCCATCGCCGCCTTCCGAGCGCAGGCCGCGCGCATTGCGGCCACGTTGAAGAAGCCCTACCGCATCCGCCAGATGAGCGTGAATGGCAGCGGGCATGTGCCCTCGCCGCGCCCGCTGGCGCGCGCTACCGCGATGATGGCGGCCGAGTCCGCGCCCATGCCCGTCGAAGCGGGTGAATCGACGCTGACCACGACCGTCAGCGGCAAGATCGAGCTGCTGGACTGATAGTCGAGGATCGGCGCCGTCACGTCGGCGCCGACTTTTTCAGGGTTTTTTCTGCGGCGTCCGCACGAATACCTCGCCGTCCTTGACGAGGCCCAACTCGTAGCGGGCGCGTTCCTCGATGGCTTCGTAGCCTGACTTGAGATCGCGCACCTCGGCCTCCAGCGAGGCATTGCGCGCTTCGAGCTGCTGATTGACTTCGCGCTGGGCGGCGAGTTGCCGCTCCATCTCCTGCACCCGGAACAGGCCGCCCTTGCCGAACCACAGCGGATACTGCAGTCCGGCGATCAGGGCGACCAGCACCCAGGTCGGCCATCTCATGGAGCGGGATTACTTCCTCAGGTTGTAGAAGGTGTCGAGGCCGGGGTAGGTCACGGTATCGCCCAGGTCTTCCTCGATGCGCAGCAGCTGGTTGTACTTGGCGATACGGTCGGAGCGCGACAACGAACCCGTCTTGATCTGGCCGGCGTTGAGGCCGACGGCGATGTCGGCGATGGTCGAGTCCTCGGTTTCGCCCGAGCGGTGCGAGATCACGTTCGTATAGCCCGCACGCTTGGCCATCTCGACGGCGGCGAAGGTCTCGGTCAGCGTGCCGATCTGGTTGATCTTGATGAGGATCGAATTGGCGATGCCCTTGCGGATGCCCTCGCGCAGGATGACCGGATTGGTGACGAACAGGTCGTCGCCGACGATCTGCACCGACTTGCCGAGCTTGTCCGTCAGCAGCTTCCAGCCATCCCAGTCGCCCTCGGCCATGCCGTCCTCGATGCTGATGATCGGGTATTTGCCGGCCAGCGTCGCCAGATAGTCGGTCATGCCGGCCGAGTCGAGCTCCAGTTTTTCGGAAGCCAGCTGGTACTTGCCGTCCTTGAAGAACTCGGAGGCGGCGCAGTCGA
>JAVEWF010000080.1:0-9417 GCA_034004665.1 Rhodocyclaceae bacterium
GTGTAGTCCTGGTAGGCCGGCAGGGCGACGGCAGCCAGAATGCCGATGATCGCGACGACGATCATCAGTTCGATCAGGGTAAAGCCTTGTTGGATCTTGCGCATCGTTTCTCTCCTATGGAAAAGCACTCGACTCGTGCTGATGGACATTATGCAACAGCCATGCCAACTTGCAAGCACCGGAAAGACGTACTGCCCAGAAGCGCACAACGCCCATATCGGCAGAAAGTGACATTTTTGGTCAGTTAACGACCGGTACGCCGTCTTGCCAGCGCCGACTATTGCACCTCGA
The DNA here is from genome assembly GCA_034004665.1 of Rhodocyclaceae bacterium. Lineage (GTDB taxonomy): Bacteria > Pseudomonadota > Gammaproteobacteria > Burkholderiales > Rhodocyclaceae > Sulfuricystis. The sequence goes on from JAVEWF010000080.1 coordinate 292, forward strand.
TTTCGTCGACCTGCGTCGGATCAAGAAAGGCCTCGGCGTAGCGCCGATACACGCCCTTTCTCAGGAAGACCTCGAAAAGATCCGGGTCGATGTGGCCCACGGCACTGAATTTCTTCATGATCTCGATGGCCTGCGAAAGCTTCATGCCCTGCTTGTAGGGACGATCCTTGGCGGTCAGCGCCTCGAAGATGTCGGCGATGCCCATCATGCGCGCCTGCCAGGACATCTGTTCCCGCGTCAGTCCCTTGGGGTAGCCCTTGCCGTCCATGCGCTCGTGGTGTCCGCCGGCATATTCCGGGACGTTGCGCAGATGCTTCGGCCAGGGAAGCGCCTCGAGCATCTTGATCGTGGCCACGATATGGTGGTTGATGATCTCGCGTTCTTCACCGGTCAGCGTGCCGGCACGGATGGTGAGATTCTCGATCTCGTCCGCGGAGAGGAAGTGCGCGTCGACCCCGGCCGGGTTGCGCCAACGCCGCAACGTACCGATGTCACGTACGCGCTGCTGGTCATCCAGGCTCATCGCTTCGCCACCGACATTGGCGTGACGCAAAAACTCCCGCGCATCGTCGAGTTCCCCCAATTCGCGCCAGTAATCCGCCCAGCAGGCCGCCTCCGCTTCCGGATCGGTCTTGTTGCGGCGATCGAGCAACCGGCGCAGCGTCGCGATCTGGGCATCGCGCTTGAGGACCTCGAAACGGGTATCGATCAGACCGATGCGGTCGAAGATCGTCTGGAGCTTGGTCGCCTTGTCGACGACATGCACCGGCGTCGTCACCTTGCCGCAATCGTGGAGCAGGCCGGCGATCTTGAGTTCGTACAGATCGTCCGCCGACATGTTGAAGGCGGCGAGCGGTCCCTGGTTCGTCGCATTGACGGCTTCGGCGATCATCATGGTCAGGGCGGGAACCCGCTGGCAATGGCCGCCAGTATAGGGAGACTTCTCGTCGATCGCCAGGTTGATGAGGTTGATGAAGGACTCGAACAGCACTTCCAGCTGGCTGATGAGCTGGCGATTGGTGATGGCGATCGCCGCCTGGGAAGCCAGCGACTCGGCCAGCCGCTGCTCGGCCTGCGAAAAAGGAACCACGCTCCCCGTTCCCGGCTGCAGCGAATTGATCAGTTGCAGCACGCCGATGATCGCGTTTTCGTGATTCTTCATCGGTACCGTCAGGAAGGATTGCGATCGGTAGCCGGTGCGCTCGTCGAACTTGCGCGTGCCGGAAAAATCGAAGCCGGCTTCGCTGTAGGCGTCGGCGATATTCACCGTCCGGTCGTGGATCGCCGCATAGGCCGCGACCATCGAATCGTTCGACGCGCCATCCTCGCTCCGCAAGGGCAGGTCGGGGAAATCGATCGGGTTGCCCGAGGTGCCGCCGAGCGCGATGCCCAGCGTATCGTTGCGCACGATCTCGAAGCGCAATGCCCGGCCATCTTCGGTCACGCGATACAGGGTCCCCCCGTCTGCATGCGTGATGGTCTTGGCAGCGACGAGAATCTTTTCGAGCAAACGGTCGATATCACGCTCGCTGGAGAGCGCCGCACCGATTTCATTGAGCTGCTCGAGCCTCCTGAACAGGTCGTCCATCGAATCCATGCCAACCTCCTGACAGCGTCCTACTTGATGCAGACCGCACGCACCTGCTTCATGTCGGTAATCCCCTGTATCACTTTTTCCATGCCGTCCTGCTTCAGCGTGCGCATGCCATCCTCCAGCGCCTGGGCAACCAGCTGGGCGACGCGCGCATGCTCCTGAATCAGTTTCTTTGCACTGTCAGTACCCACCATCAGTTCATGGAGGCCGACACGCCCCTTGTAACCGGAGCCGCCGCAGGCATCGCACTTCGTATCGTCCTCGCCGGCCACTTTGGCGCGATAGAACGTGAACTGGCCCTTGTCGTCCGCGTACTTCTTGGCCCACTCCTTGTAAACCGCCTCGTAAGCAGCCTTGCCCTCGCGCTTGAAGGTTTCCGTATTGACGAGTTCGTCGCAGTATTCGGAAAGGAAATGCTTCATTTCCTCCGGATCGGGATGGTAGGCCTCCTTGCACTTGGCGCAGAGGCGCTTGGCCAGACGCTGGGCCAGGATGCCGAGCAGCGCATCGGCGAAGTTGAACGGGTCCATGCCCATGTCGAGCAGGCGGATGATCGACTCCGGCGCACTGTTGGTGTGCAGCGTGGCGAACACGAGGTGGCCGGTCAGCGAGGCCTCGATGCCGATGCCGGTCGTTTCGGCGTCGCGCATCTCGCCGACCATGATGATGTCCGGATCGGCACGCAGGAAGGCTTTCATCACCACGGCAAAATCCAGGCCCGCTTTCTTGTTGACCTGGACCTGACGCAAACCCTTCTGGGTAATTTCGACCGGGTCCTCTGCCGTCCAGATCTTGGTATCGACGTTGTTGAGGAACTTCAGCACCGAATGCAGCGTCGTCGTCTTGCCGGAACCGGTCGGGCCGCAGACGAAGAACAGGCCGTAGGGCTTCGACACGCATTCGCGCAACCGCGTCTCGTTGTGTGGCAACAGGCCCAGCTTGTCGAGCGGGATCGGTTCGCCGGCAGCGAGGATACGCATGACGATATCCTCGACGCTGCCGGCCGTGGGAATCGTCGCGACGCGCAGCTCGATGTCGAGCGGACCGAACTTCTTGAACTTGATCTTGCCATCCTGCGGCTTGCGTTTTTCGGAGATGTCGAGGTCGCACATGATCTTGATGCGTGCGACCAGGGCATTGCGGAAACTGTGAGGAATCTCGATGTATTTCTGCAGCGAGCCATCCTTGCGGAAGCGGATCAGCACCTTGTCCTTGCCGATGCCCGGTTCGATATGGATGTCCGAGGCACCCTGCTGGTAGGCATCGATGATGACCTTGTTGACCAGCTTCACCAGTTCGTTGTCGGCCGCCGCGGAAACATCGTCGCTGCCGCTGTCGCCCTCGACCTCGCCTTCATCCATCGCCGAAAGCAGGTCGCCGACATCCGTATCGTCGGAAAATGCGCCGCCCCCGAAGAACTGGTCGACGGTCTGCCGGAATTCGCGGATGGTCGTCACGCGATAGACGATCTTGCTCTTGGCGAAAACGTTGTTGACCACGCGCGAGCTTTTGACCTGTTCCGGGTCCATGCACAGGATGAGAATGCCGTCCCTGGTGTCCTCGATCGGCAGCCAGGAGTTCTGCTCGACGTATTCGCGGCGCAGGTTTTTCATCAGGTCGATCGGCTTGATGCGATCCGGCTTGAAGGGCTCGTAGGGAACGCCGAAGAATTTCGCCAGCGCGGCGCCGATGACCGGCACCTTGACCTGGAACTCGGTGATCAGGGCCTCCTCGACGTCGATGTTCTTGCGCCGTGCCGACTTGCTCGCCAGATCCATCTCCTGAACCGAAACGACGGCATCCAGCACGAGATGGTCATACTTGGTCTTGATCGCCTGCGCGGGCTTGTTGCGCTGGGCGAAGGCGATCGCGAGCGTTTCGCACAGGCCCTTGATGCCCTCTTCCTGCACACTGGCGAAGGGAGCGCCGGCCTTGTTGTTGATGAGCTGTACGACCCCGAGCAACTCGTCGGTTTGCAGGTCGACGATCGGACCGACCAGCATCTGCTTGGTACGGTAGCCGGTCCGCTTGTCCACTTCCTGCAGGAAGCGGAGGTTGGGATTGATCGCCTTGAGTTCCGTTTCGTCGTAGACATCGCGGATATTCACGATGTTGCGCGACAGGGCGACGTTGCCGGCGATGCTCTGGTCGGCGATCGGCAGGCGAAGATCCTTGAAGGAATTGAGGCCGGTCTTGACCTTGGAGACGATCGAGGTCTTGTCTTCGCTGACCGCATAGATGGTCAGCCGGTCGGCATTGAACAGGGCGCAGATGTCCTGCGACAGCTCCAGCATGATCTCGTCGATGTTCGACGTGGCGTGAATCTTGTTGGTGACGCCCTGCAGGTTCTTGAAAAAGGTCAGGCGACTGCCGAGTTCGCCCGCATTGATCTCGCCGCCCGGATTGACCGACGTCGGATTGAGTATTGCGCTCATAGTTCAAACACCTGATTGTTCTTCAGCATGCGTGGCCGGTAGCTGCCTGCGCTGCTTTCGATCTCCGTCATCGTCTGCTCGGCCTGGCCCGGTTTGAGGTGGGTGATGTAAATATCGGGGCGGGAGCGCAACTGCTGCAACTCTCCGACGAGCATGCCGGGACAGAGGTGCCTCGAAGCCTGGGCCACCTTGCGCTCGCGGTCGGAAAATGCCGTTTCGATGATGAGCACTTCGAGGTTGTCGATGGCGTTGACGGCCCGCCAAAGCTCCGGACTGGGCCCGGTATCTCCGGAAAACACCAGGCTGGCGTGGCCGGAATCGATACCGAATGCCACGGCCGGCACCGTATGGTCGGCCGGCAGCGGCAGGATGCTCCGGCCCGACAGGCCGACCGGGGCACCAAGCTGGAGCGGCCGGAAACGCAGCCAGGCCTTTTCGGCCGAAGGAATCTCGGTGAAATCCGGCCAGATCGTCCAGTTGAAGACATGCGTCCGCAGCGCCTGCTCGGTGGCAGGCAGGGCATGCACCGTCAGCGGGCGATCGCGCATCTCGCCGACGGTATCGACCAGCAGTGGCAGGCAGGCGATGTGATCGAGATGGCTATGGGTCAGGAAGACATGATCGATCCGCGCCAGTTCGTCGATGGATAGATCGGCCACCCCGGTCCCGCAATCGATCAGGATGTCCTGATCGACCAGCATCGAGGTCGTGCGGAGCATGGGACCACCGATCCCGCCGCTGCAGCCGAGAATACGTATCTTCATTGGCTCATTTCGTCTCGAATGTCGTCACTCCATCCCATGCCGTCCCCGGCGGGTCCTGGCGATAGCGGGCGATCCGCTTGACGTAGAGATCATATAGGTAATGCGGCTGCTTGCGGGCCAGCCCGACGAGCAGGGATTCGGCCTTGTCCCAGTCCTGGTCGCGATACGCCTGCAATGCCATGTTCCAGGCCCCGAGATCGGCGATTGCGGCCGGATCGACCCGGCCGGCCGGCCCCAGTGGCTCGTAGATGCCGACCGGCTCGGCCTTGCCCTTCACCCGGACCCGGTCGAGTTCGCGCAGCACGAAGGCATCGCCCAGCTGCGCTCGCGTGCCTTCGCCGACGATGATGCCGACGCCGTACTGCTTGGTGATGCCCTCGAGCCGCGAGCCGAGGTTGACGGCGTCGCCCATCACCGTATAGGCCTTGCGCACCGGCGACCCCATGTCGCCGACCGTCATCGTGCCGCTATTCACGCCGACGCCGATCCTGAGCTCCGGCCAGCCCTGGGCCACCAGTTCGCGGTTGAGATCCTTGAGGCGTTCCTGCATGTCGAGTGCGGCGAGCACGGCATGGCGCGCATGTTCCGGATCGGCCATCGGCGCTCCCCAGAACGCCATGATCGCATCGCCGATGTACTTGTCTAGCGTACCGCGATGCCGGCGCACCACATCGGTCATGGCACCGAGATATTCGTTCATCAGTGCTGCCAGCTGGTCGGGCTGCAGGCCCTCCGAAATGGTCGTGAAGCCGCGGATGTCGGAAAACAGCACCGTCAGCTCCGCCTTGCGACCGGCCATGCTGTAGCCCTCGGGGTTCCTGGCCATTTCATCGACGAGTTCCGGCGGTACATACTGGCCGAACAGCTCGGTAAACAATCGCTTGGTCTTCGACTCGACGAAATATCCCCAGGACATGTTCAGGGCATAGAGCAGCACCACCAGCGCGGCCGCCCCGGCAAACGGCAGGATCAGGTTTTCAGCATGCCAGAGGTAGATATTGACGGTGACCAGACCCATCAGCACCAGCAGCCCTGTCAGGGTCGCCTTGAGGGGAGACAGGATCGGCAGCAACAGGGCCATCAGTGCTCCCGCCACGAGCGTCTGCAGGAGGTCCGCCGCCAGCATGTAGTCCGGCTTGTGCTTCAGATTGCCGTCCAGCATGCCGGCGATCAGGTTGGCATGGATTTCAACGCCCGGATAAGCACTCGCTACCGACGTGGCGCGCAGATCCATCAGCCCGGGGGCCGTCGTTCCGACGAGCACGACGCGCCCGGCCAACTGTTCTTTCCCGATGCGGCCGTTCAATACATCGGTAGCCGAAACATAGGGGAAACTACCTTGCGGTCCGCGATAGGGAATCAGCGTGGCAACGTTCTTGTCGACCGGAATGAACCGGCTGTTCTGCTTGGTGGGCAGTTCCAGCCACTCCAGTCCGGCATACGCATCCCCGCCATCCGCGTAAGTCGGTATGACCATGGGAACGTCCAGTAGCACGCGGACCATGGCCAGCGCGAGCGAGTCGTAATAGGCGCCCCCGTATTCGGCCAGCAACGGGACGCGCCGGGAGATGCCGTCGAAATCGACGAGAGGATTGAAATGGCCTGCACCAGCGGCCACGGCCTGAAAGGCCTGCAGGTTGCCGCCGAAGCTTTTCCATTGCGTGATATCCACTGGCCGCCCCCCAAGGCTGCCAGCCGTCAGAATCGGGGCTGGCAGGACGCCACTCGAGTGGCCGTCATGGATATTGGACAGGTAATAACCGAGCACGACCTTGCGGTTCTTCAGGGCGGCGGCGAAGCGCGCATCGTAGTCCAGCTGTGGCCGCAAGGCTTGCAGTGACTGCTGGAAGGCGGAATTGCTTCGCAACTCTCCCCGTGCAAGGGATTCCAGCACGCCGACCCCGGAACTGGCATCCGGTTCCGCGAAAACGACGTCGAACCCGACGACTTGCACCTCATACTCTGCGAAAAGCCGATCCAGCAACATGGCCAGCCGATCACGCCCCCAGGGCCAGCGTCCCTGTTCGGCGAGCGATTTTTCATCGATATCGACGATGACGATGCGATCGTCGACAGTACGCGGCATGGTCAACCGCAACCGGGCATCGTAGAAAATCGCATCCAGCCGGTCGATCAGGCCGATGCGGTAGGTCCCCACCGCATGACCGAGCAGCACCAGCAACAGGATCAGCCCCAGAGCGTGGCGCGCGAGATACCTTTTCACGTGACGGTCGTCCGGCGGACGCTCAGGACCGGAGGAAAAACTCCATCTTCACGCCGGCCAGTTCCACGACGTCATGGTCCTTGAGCTCATGGGCCTGGGGATTGATCGCCGCACCATTCACTGTCGGCAGGCGGGCGCCTTCGACGTGGGTAAGGAAATAGCCGTGCGGACGGCGGGCGATCACGGCCACCTGAACGCCCGGCTTGCCCAGCGTCGTCAGCGACTTGACCAGATCGAGCGTCTTGCCGGCATTGCTGCCATTCAGCACCTGGATGGCGCCCAGCGGCAGGTCGGCCGCCGCGGGCGGAGGAACGGCCGCCGCACCGGCGGGCGCGGCAGGCGGCTCCTTCCGGATCGGCGGCGCCAGGTCGACCGGTGGGGCCAGGTTGCCGGACTCGGTCTCTGCTGGCGGTTTGCCCGCCGCATGCTCGGCCACCTTGCGCATCATGTCGGGACGCAGCACCATGGTCTTCTCGAAGTCCGGCTGCGCGGCCTGGGCGACGCCTTCGTTGACGTACTTGAGACGGTACTTGCCCAGCTCGATCACGTCGTTGTTCTGCAGGAAGTGCTTCTTGACCTGCTGCCCATTGACGAACGTGCCGTTGGTGCTGTTGAGATCCTCGAGGAAGGAGTCGTTGAGAATCGTCACGATGACCGCGTGCTCGCCGGATATCGCCAGATTGTCGATCTGGATATCGTTCTGCGCCTTGCGGCCGATCGTGGTGCGCTCCTTGTTCAAGGGGATTTCCTTGAGCACCAGATTGTCCATGCTGAGTATGAGCTTAGCCATCTTGAGCATCCTTCCGGACTTCAAACATTATTTTTTGAACCACGACTGCATCCGTCCCAGCAGGCCCGGCTGCTCGGCATTCGCCGGAAACGGCGCCAGGACTTTTGCAAGGATAACCGACACATTGTCGCGACCGCCATTATCGTTGGCCACCTGCACGAGTTGCGATGCGCATAGCGCCAGATTCGCCGACAGGCCGGACAGCGCTTCTGCAATCGTTTCGTCGTCGACCATGTCGTTCAACCCGTCGGAACACAACAGGTAAATATCTCCGGGGCGCACTTCATGCTCCGCCACATCCGTCATGACCGTCGCCTCCACCCCCATCGCTCGCGTGACGAGGTTTTTGTTCTGCGAAAACCGTGCCTGCTCCGGCGTCAGCATGCCGCTGTCGATCTGTTCCTGCAGCAAGGAATGATCCCGGGTCAACTGGGCGAGCTTTTGTTCGCGCAAACGATAGAGGCGGGAATCGCCGACATGAGCCACCATCACCCGGTCATCGAAAAACTGGGCCATCACCAGCGTGGTACCCATGCCGGCATACTTCGGGTTGCTTTGTGCGGCGAGATGGATGGCGGCATTGGTCCGCCCGATGACATCCACAAGCGCCTCGCGTGCCCAGACCTGGCCGTCATTACCGACCTCGGAAGGAGAGCGTGCATCGAAGGCATGCTGAAGCTCGCTGCCAAGTACCGCCGTCGCCATGCCGCTGGCCACTTCGCCGGCGTTGTAGCCACCCATGCCGTCTGCCAGGACCGCCAAGCCCAGTGCAGCGTTCGCCAGAATCGAATCCTCGTTGTGCGAACGAACCCGGCCGGTATCGCTACAGGCAGCCATTTCGATTGCACTGGAAAGATCTGGCTTCGCCATCCGTGTCTGCGCTCTCCCCGGAGCTGCAAAACAAACAAGTTAATGAATAAACATGATGATATGCGACATTCTTGCAGTCGGATATCAACTCAGTCAATGATTTTCCCTGCCGACGGCATAAAAATCGCCGAAACAGGACAAATCTGCATCAAAAAGAAAAGGCGGGCCATAGCCCGCCTTCCCGCCTCGCTGCCTGGCCGTCCGGCCAGCGCCGACTTTTACAGCATCGCCTTCAGCAGCTTGCCCATTACGGACGGGTCGCGGGTGATCTTGAAGCCGCACTCTTCCATGATGGCGAGCTTGGCGTCGGCCGTATCGGCACCGCCGGAGATCAGCGCGCCGGCGTGGCCCATGCGCTTGCCGGCCGGCGCGGTAACGCCGGCGATGAAACCGACGATGGGTTTCTTCATGTTTTCCTTGCACCAGCGTGCGGCGTCGGCTTCGTCCGG
>JAVEWF010000016.1:0-43489 GCA_034004665.1 Rhodocyclaceae bacterium
GGCCTGATCCTCATGAAGGCCGAGCACGAGAAGGCGATCAACTCGGCGATCTTCCCTGGCCTGCAGGGCGGCCCGCTGATGCACGTCATCGCCGCCAAGGCCGCCGCCCTCAAGGAGGCGATGACCCCCGAGTTCAAGGCCTACCAGGAGCAGGTGATCGAGAACGCACAGGTGATGGCCAAGGTGCTCAAGCAGCGCGGCCTGCGCATCGTCTCCGGCCGCACCGAGAGCCACGTCTTCCTCGTCGACCTGCAGGCCAAGAACATCACCGGCAAGGACGCCGAGGCCGCCCTCGGCAAGGCGCACCTCACGGTCAACAAGAACACCATCCCGAACGACCCGCAGAAGCCCTTCGTCACTTCCGGCATCCGCATCGGCACGCCGGCCATGACTACCCGCGGGTTTACGGAGATCGAGGCCGAGACCGTCGCCAACCTGATCGCCGACGTGCTCGACGCGCCGAGCGACGAGGCCGTGCTCGCACGCGTGCGCGGCGAAGTTGCGGCGCTCTGCAAGAAGTTCCCGGTCTACGGCAACTAAGCGGCGATGCGCTGTCCTTACTGCAACGAGGACAACACCCAGGTCGTCGACACCCGGGAGAACGAGGAGGGCGACACCGTCCGCCGGCGGCGGCGCTGTCTCGTCTGCGACAAGCGCTTCACCACCTACGAGCGCGTCGAGCTGCAGCTGCCGCTGGTCGTCAAGAAGAACGGCAGCCGCGTCGACTACGACCGGGACAAGCTGAAGTCGAGCATGATGCTGGCGTTGCGCAAACGCCCGGTCACCACCGAAAGCATCGAGAGCGCCATCGACCGCATCGAGGAAAAGCTGGTGCAGCTCGCCGAGCGCGAGGTGCCGTCCGACCGCGTCGGCGAACTGGTGATGCGCGAGCTGAAGAAGCTCGACAAGATCGCCTACATCCGCTTCGCCTCGGTCTATCGCAACTTCGCCGATGTCGACGAATTCTCCGATGCGATCCGCGAGGTCAAGCGGCCCCGTACCCCTCGCGCGCCGCGCAAGGCATCCTGAGCGCCGTCCCGTCGGCGCCGACTTTCATGGCTTTCAGCGCTGACGACCATCGCTTCATGGCCCGGGCGTTGCGGCTCGCCGAACACGGACTGTTCACCACCTCGCCCAACCCGCGCGTCGGCTGTGTGCTGGTCAAGAACAATGCGATCATCGGTGAAGGATGGCACGAGCGGGCCGGCGAGCCGCACGCCGAAATCGCCGCCCTGCGCGATGCCGCGACAAAAGTCGGCGCCGGCGGGACGGCGGATTGCACCGCCTACGTCACGCTCGAGCCCTGCTCGCACCACGGCCGCACGCCGCCCTGCGCCGATGCGCTGATCGCCGCCCGGGTCGGCCGCGTCGTCGCGGCGATGACGGACCCCAATCCGCTCGTCGCCGGACAGGGTCTCGACCGGCTGCGCACCGCCGGGATGGATGTCGGCCACGGGCTGCTGGAAAACGAGGCCCGCGAACTCAACATCGGCTTCGTCTCGCGCATGACGCGCGCCCGGCCGTGGGTCCGGCTGAAAGTAGCGGCCAGCATCGACGGCAAGACCGCGCTGGCCAACGGCCAGTCGCAATGGATCACCGGCCCCGATGCACGCCGCGACGTACATGCGTGGCGGGCCCGCACCTGCGCGATGCTCACCGGCATCGGTACCGTGCGCGACGACGATCCCCGCCTGACAGTGCGCGACGTCGCCACATCGCGCCAACCGTTGCGCGTCGTCGTCGACAGCCGGCTGGATATTTCACCCGATGCGGCCATCCTCGAAGGCGGCCGCTGCCTGATCGCCTGCGCTCAGGAGCATCCCGACAAGGCGCAGGCCCTGAGCGCGCGCGGTGCCGAGATCATCGTCCTGCCGAATGCCGCTGGCAAAGTCGACCTGCCGGCGCTATGCACCGAACTCGGCCGGCGCGGCATCAACGAAGTGATGGTCGAGGCCGGCCTGAAGCTGAACGGTTCCCTGCTCAGGGAAGGCTGTGTGGACGAACTGCTGATCTATCAGGCACCGCTGCTGCTCGGCGACGCCGCGCGCGGCATGGCCGATTTCGGCGAACTGACGGCACTCGCCGGTGCGACGCGGCTGACAATCGTCGAGCGCCGTTCCGTCGGCGCCGACTTCTTCATCCGCGCGAGATTCGGCTAGAGCAGACCGGGCAGGCCGGGTCGCGCGGCACGGCGATACTGCGCCACTCCATCGCCAGTCCATCCAGCAAGAGCAGCCGACCGGCGAGCGGCTCGCCGCATCCGATCACGAGCTTGAGTGCCTCGGCCGCCTGCATGGCGCCGATGATGCCGACCAGCGGGGCGAAGACGCCCATGGTGGCGCAGCGCACCTCTTCGACATCCTCGGCTTCTGGAAACAGGCAGTGGTAGCAGGGCGCGTCCGCGCGGCGCGTATCGAAGACCGCCACCTGGCCGTCGAAACGCACGGCGGCGCCCGACACCAGCGGCTTGCCGAACTTCACACAGGCGCGATTGACGGCATGGCGCGTCGCGAAGTTGTCGGAGCAGTCGAGCACGACGTCGGCGAGCGCCACCTCCGCGTCAAGCCGTGCGCCTTCGAGCCGCTCCTGCAGCGGCAGCACGCGGCATTCCGGATTGATCCCGGCCAGCGTCGTCACGCCCGACTCCACCTTGGGATGACCGATCGCGGCGGTGCGATGCAGAATCTGGCGCTGCAGGTTGGTCAGGTCGACCGTATCGCCGTCGGCCAGCGCCAGCGTGCCAATGCCCGCCGAAGCGAGATAGAGCGCCGCAGGCGATCCGAGTCCGCCGGCCCCCAGCACCAGCGCTCGGGCGGCACGAATGCGCGCCTGCCCCTCGATGCCGATCTGCGGCAGCAGGATGTGGCGTGAATAGCGGAGCAGCGCCTGGTCGTCCAAGGGGCTTTTATGGGTACTCGCGCGGCACTACTTGTACTCGCGCAGTTCGGGCGGGGTCTCGTCGTGGTCGCCGTGCGGGTGGTGTTCCCACGCCTTCGAATAGACGTCGTGGGACTTCTTGATCAGTCGCTCCGGCTGACCGAGGTTGCGGCGCTGCGTCTCCTCGGTGAAATAGACGAGCGCACGCACCAGCTTGCAGTAGAGCGTATTTTCGAGGTGGAAGCCCTTGTCGACGAGCAGCGTTTCGAGGGCTTCCATGCAGTGATCGGCGATTTCGTACCAGACCGAGATGCCGTTCGGCTGCGTGCCGGGGGCGACTTCGAGGCCCGGCAGGGTCGCCAGCAGCATGCGGGCTTCCTCGACCTGCCAGTGCTTGAGTTTGCAAAGACGGATCTCGCGATGCTTGCGCGTACCCGCCTGCGGGGCCAGTGCATGCGGCCGGTGCAGGCCGCGCTCCTGGTCGCGCAACAGGCGGGCACGCTCGGGATTCATCATCTTTTGACGACGTTCAGCGCCTTCAGCAGGTTCATCGCCTGCATCAACTGGTAGTCGTCCTTGGTCGCCGGCTCGAAGGGCTTGGCATGCTCGTCGTCCTTCTCGCCTTCCTTGCCGTTGGCGGACTTTTCCTTTTTGGCCGGCGCCACGGGCTTCCCGGTCTCCTTGCCATCCTTGTCGTTGGCGAGGTGGCGCTCGAGATCGGCCTCGCGCAGGCGCTCGCGCGAACCGCCGTTCGCCGACTCCTCGACGGCGATGTCCGGCTCGATGCCCTTGGCCTGGATGGCACGACCGCTCGGCGTGTAATAACGTGCCGTGGTGAGCTTGATGGCGGTCTTGGCCGACAGGGGCAGCACCGACTGCACCGAGCCCTTGCCGAAGGTCGGCGTCCCCATCACGACGGCGCGCTTGTGATCCTGCAGCGCGCCGGCGACGATCTCCGAGGCCGACGCCGAGCCGCCATTCACCAGCACGATCATCGGCACCGTCCGCGCACCTTCCGGCAGCTTGCGCATGAAGTCTTCGCGCTGGCCGCGCAGGTAGTCCTCGCCGGAGGCGACGTACTTGCGCTTCGCATCCTCGACGCGGCCATCGGTGGTCACCACCGTGACGCCCTGCGGCAGGAAGGCGGCCGACACGCCGACCGCGGCATGCAGCAGGCCGCCGGGGTCGTTGCGCAGATCGAGGACGAGGCCCTTGAGGGGGGCGCCCTTGTTTTCCTTGTCCTGATAGAGTCGGTCGAGATGCCTGACGACATCCGGCGCCGTCTCTTCCTGGAACTGCGTGACGCGCAGGTAGCCGTAGCCGGGTTCGAGGAGCTTGGACTTCACGCTCTGCACCTTGATGACGTCGCGCACGATGGTGATTTCCAGCGGTTTCGTCTCGCTCTTGCGCAGGACGGTCAGGCGGATCGAGGTCTTCGGCTTGCCGCGCATCTTCTTGACCGCATCGTTCAGGGTCATGCCCTTCACCGGCGTGTCGTCGAGCTTGAAGATCAGGTCGCCGGACTTGATGCCGGCACGCCAGGCCGGCGTGTCCTCGATCGGCGCGACGACCTTGACGAGGCCGTCCTCCATGCCGACCTCGATGCCGAGGCCGCCGAACTCGCCCTGCGTGGAGACCTGAAGATCCTTGAACGCATCGGCATCGAGATAGGCGGAGTGCGGATCAAGGTTGGCCAGCATGCCGCTGATGGCATGGGTGATGAGCTGCTTGTCCTCGACCGGCTCGACATAACCCTGCTTGATGGCATTGAAGACATCGGCGAAATTGCGCAACTCCTCGACCGGCAAGGGGGTGCCGCCATCCTTCTGGGCGATGGCGGAATAATTGACGCTCAGCATCACGCCGGCGACGAGGCCGACGAAGACGAGACCGATCTGCTGCAGCTTGCTACGCATGAATGAACCTCGAAGAGAAAATGTCGCCGGAACGTCGGCCCATCCGCGCATCACCGCGCCATGAGCCATTTGCCGGGATCGAACGCCCGCCCCTGATACCTGAGTTCAAAGTATAAACCCGATTCCGGCTGCCCTCCGCCGCCGCCACCCACACCACCGGCACCGGTGCCGACCGTCGCCACCGTCGCGCCGGCACCGACTTTCTGGCCGACGTCCGTCAGCAGGCTCTGGTTGTTGCCATAGACCGACAGGAAGTCGTCGTCATGGTCGATGATCAGCAGGTTGCCGTAGCCGCGCAGCCAGTCGGCGAACACGACTCTGCCAGGCGCCACGGCACGCACTTCGGTCCCTTCGTCGGCACGGATGAACAGGCCTTTCCAGACCGATTCGCCATCGTCGCGGCGGGCACCATAGCGGCCGGTGACGGCGCCCGCCACGGGCCGGGGCAATCGCCCGCGCAGGTTCGCGAAAGCCCCCTGCGCCTTGGCCAGGCTCTCCGGATCAGGAAGTGCCGAGGGTTTGCCGCGCACGGTGCGTCCCGGTGCCTTGGGCTTGGCGATGCGCTTGACCAGCGACGCGACGAGGTTCGCCAGGCGCTGCTCGTTCTTCTTGAGGGAGTCGATCTCCCGCCGCTGCTGCCTGATCTGGCGCGACACCTTGGCGAGCGTCGCCTGCCGCTCCTGCTGGCGCTGCCGCAGGGTGGCCCGTTCCTGCTCCTCGCGGCGCGACAGCTCCGCGAGCTTTTCCTCCTGCCGCTGCACGGCCGCAGCCAGCCGGCGCGTTTCGGCCGCATCGCGGCGCAGGCCGGCGATCAAATCGGCTTTTGCCCGCGACAGCAGGGCGAGGAAGTGGCGATCCCGCGCACTGGCGTTCGGGTCGCCGCCGGACAGCAGGACGGACAACGCATCCGCCTCGCGCGGGTGAAACTGATGGCGCAGCAGGCGTGCCAGCTGCGCCTGGCGAGCCACGGTCTGGCCGTCCAGCCGGCGGTATTCGCTTTCCCGGGCCGCCAATTCCTGCCGGACGCCCTCGCGCTCGACCTTCAGCGCATGCAGCTTGCGCCCCACGACGGAAATGGCCTTCTCGGTATCGCGCAACTGGTCGGCCGTCGCGGCCCGCGCACTTTCGCTTTCCTTGAGCTGGCGTTCGACGGCAGCCCGCTGCTCGCGCACCGACTCCAGCCGCGCCTTCTCGCGCTCGCCGGCCGCCAGTGCGAAAACCGGCAGGCAAAGCGCCATGAGGACAAGCCGGCAGGCCAGCCGGTGAAAAAGTAAATTCATGATTGAAGGCGGGAATAGCAGAATCTTATAATATTCTTCTTCGATCACACGACCGCCGGCAGGCCACGCCATGAACAGTCCGATCACCGACATGATGGAGCACGAGGAGCACGTCGAAATCGCCGCCCGGGCACTGAAGGCGATTTCGCACCCCCTGCGCCTGAAAATTCTCTGCGTCGTGGGCGACCAGGAGGTTTGCGTACAGGACATCGTCGATGCCGTCGGCACCTCGCAGAGCAATATTTCGCAGCACCTGGCCATCCTGCGCGACAAGGGCGTGCTCACCACGCGCAAGGATGCGAACCGCGTCTACTACCGGGTCGCCGACCAGCGCACCCTGCAGCTGATCGTGATGATGCGCGAGGTATTCTGCAGCGTTCCCGGTCCGGCTTGAGGCAGGCGGCCGTCTGCCTGTACTGTAGACTGGCGACTTTGTAACGAACGTACAGGACAGGGAATGGAATTCATCCAGCAGAACTTGATGTGGGTCGGCCTCGCCGCCGTCAGCGGCGGCATGCTGCTGTGGCAGATGTTCAATGGCAGCGGCGGTCACAACATCTCCGTGAATGAGGCGACGCTGCTCATCAACCGCCAGGACGCGCTCGTCGTCGACGTGCGCGAAACCGCCGAGTGGTCGGGCGGACATATCCCCAATGCGCGCCATATCGCGCTGGGCCATCTCTCCAGCCACCTGTCGGAAATCGAGAAGTTCAAGGACAAGCCGGTGATCCTCGTCTGCGCCAGCGGCAACCGCTCCGGCAGCGCCTGCGGCGTGCTGAAGAAGGCCGGCTTCCAGAACGTCCACAACCTGGCCGGCGGCATCCATGCCTGGAAGGATGCCGGCCTGCCGATGACGAAGAAATAAGGAGCCCCCATGGTCAAGGTCCAGATGTACGCCACTGCCGTCTGCCCCTACTGCATCCGCGCCGAACAGCTGCTGCAGCGCAAGGGCGTCACCGACATCGAGAAGATCCGCGTCGATCTCGACCCGGCCAGACGGCAGGAGATGGAAACGCGTGTTCCCGGCGCCCGCACCGTGCCGCAGATCTTCCTCGGCGACGTGCATGTCGGCGGCTGCGACGACCTGCACGAACTGGAGCGCCAGGGCAAGCTCGACGCCCTGCTGGCGGGCTGACCGCAACACGGGCGCGCTAGAATCCCGCCTCTTTCCATTGCCACCGTCAGGATCATCATGAGCGACCAACAGGACAACGCCCCCGTCTTCACCATCGAAAAAATCTACGTCAAGGACCTGTCGCTCGAAGTCCCGAACGCCCCGCAGTGCTATCTGGAACGCGATTCGGCTGAAATCACCCTGCAGATGCAGACCGGTGCCGAAGCGGTCGGCGAAGGCATCTTCAACGTCGTGCTGACCCTGACGGTCACCGCGAAGGTCGGCGACAAGACGCAGTTTCTCGTCGAAGCGGCCCAGGCCGGCATTTTCCAGATCCGCAACGTGCCGAACGAGGAACTGGAGCCGATCGTCGCCGTCGCCTGCCCGAACATCCTCTTCCCCTACGCGCGCGAAACGGTCTCGGACGCCGTCACCCGCGCCGGCTTCCCGCCCGTGCTGCTCGCCCCGGTGAATTTCGAGTCGATCTACCGCGAGCGCCTCGCCCAGCAACAGGCCGCTCCGCACGAAGTCCCGATCCAGTAATGCAGCGGATGCGCGCAGCGCTCGTTTCGTTCGCCGCGCTACTCTTCACCGGTAGCGCTGCCGCGCTCGACTATCGCTCGATCGCGGAAACGACGGCGCTCTACGATGCGCCGTCGCAGAAGGCGAAACCCGTGTTCGTCATCGCCGCTGGCACCCCGGTCGAGGCGATCGTGACGCTCGACACCTGGGTCAAGATACGCGACCGGCAGGGCGACCTCGCCTGGGTCGAGCGGCGCCTGCTCGCCGACAAGCGCATGCTGCAGGTGCGGGCGGAAGGCGCGCAGATCCGGACCCAAGCGAACGATACGGCGGAGATCGCCTTCGAGGCCGCCCCCGACGTCCTGCTCGAACTGCTCGATCCGGGCGCCGATACGCCGGTCGGCTGGCTCAAGGTGCGCCATCGCGACGGCCAGCAGGGCTTCGTCAAGGTCGGCCAGGTCTGGGGTTTCTGAACATGCGGATCGCGGTGCTCGGCGCCGGCGCGTGGGGAACAGCGCTGGCGCTCGGCTTTGCAGGACGGCATGGCGTCACGCTGTGGACCTGGCAGGCCGAGCACGCCGAGGCGATGCTGGCCGCCCGGGAAAACGCGCAATTCCTGCCCGGTCATCCATTTCCCGCCGCGCTGGGGGTGAGTGCCGACCTCGATGCCTCGATCGCCGCCGCCGATCTCGCCCTGATCGCCACGCCGATGGCCGGTCTGCGCACGACGGCCGCCCGGCTGGCCGAGGCGCGTCCCGAGCTTCCCTTTCTCTGGGTCTGCAAGGGCCTGGAAGCCGGTACCGGCCTGCTGCCGCACCAGGCCGTCGCGCAGGTACACCCCGCGGCGACTTGCGGCGCCCTCACCGGTCCGAGCTTCGCCGACGAAGTGGCGCGCGGCCTGCCCGCCGCCATCACCATCGCCTCGGCCGACGATGCTTTCGCCGAACGCATGGCGCACGAACTGCACGGCCCGCGCCTGCGCCTCTATGCCAACGACGACATCGTCGGGGCCGAGGTCGGCGGTGCGGTGAAGAACGTCATGGCCATCGCCACCGGCATTTGCGACGGCCTCGGCCTCGGCCTCAACGCGCGCGCGGCGCTGATGACGCGCGGCCTCGCCGAAATCACCCGCTTCGGCGTCGCGCTCGGCGCACGTCCGGAGACCTTCATGGGGCTCGCCGGCATGGGCGACCTGATCCTGACCTGCACCGGCGACCTGTCACGCAACCGCCGCGTCGGTCTCGCGCTCGCCGCCGGCCGGCGGCTCGACGACATCCAGCGCGACCTCGGCCATGTCGCAGAAGGCGTGATGACGGCACGCGAAGTCGCCGGCCGTGCCCGCGAACTCGGTATCGAAATGCCGATCACCGCCACCGTCTGCGAAGTGCTGGACGGGCGGATCACCGCCGCCGGGGCGGTAGACCGCCTGATGAATCGCGAGCCGCGCCACGAATAGCCGTCTCGCCGGCGCCGACTATTACACGCTGCCGCGAAAATCGAACTGCCGCCAGGCGGTAAAGACCGTCACGGCGACGGCATTGGATAGATTCAGGCTGCGGTTGCCCGGCATCATCGGCAGACGCAGCCGATGCGCCGGTGGAAACTGTTCCAGCATGTCCGCCGGCAGCCCGGCCGTTTCCTGCCCGAAAACGAAGGTGTCGCCCGGCTGGTAGGCCACAGTGTCGAAGCGCATCGTCCCCTTCGTGCTGAAGGCGAACAGGCGTGTCTCCCCCAGCGCAGCCTGACAGGCCGCCCAGTCGCGATGGACTTTCATCGTCACGAACTCGTGATAGTCGAGCCCGGCGCGACGCAACGAACGTTCGTCGATATCGAAACCGAGCGGCTCGACCAGATGCAGCCGGCAGCCCGCATTCGCCGCGAGGCGGATCACATTGCCGGTATTGGGCGGGATTTCCGGCTGAAATAGGACGATCTGGAACATGGGGCCTGTGGCATGTTATGGCTCCCGAAGTTTAGCCAAGCGCGCAGAACCTTCATGGCCCGCCCCGAAAAAATCCGCCTCGGCGACCTGCTGGTGCAGCAGGACGTCATCACCGACGAGCAGCTCAAGCTCGCCCTCGACGAACAGAAGAAGAGCGGCCGCAAGCTCGGTCGCGTGCTCGTCGAGGCTGGCTACGCGACCGAGGAAGGCATCTCGAAGGCGCTGGCGCGCCAGCTCGGCGCCGAATTCATCGACCTGAAGACCTTCCAGCCCAAGGCCGAACTGGTCCGGCTGCTACCCGAGGCGCAGGCGCGCCGCTTCCGCGCGCTGGTGCTCGACGAGGTGGGCGGCCTGTTGCGGGTCGGCATGTCCGACCCGACCGACCTGACCGCCTTCGACGAGATCGCGCGCATCGTCAAGCGCGATCTCGACCTCGCCGTGGTCACCGAGGGCCAGCTGCTGCCGCTGCTCGACCGCGTCTATCGCCGTACCGAGGAAATCAACAGCCTCGCGAAGGACCTGACGTCCGAGATGGGCGACATCCCGGTCGAATTCGGCACCGTGCTCGGCATCACGCCGGGGGCGGAAGACGCGCCGGTCGTCCGCCTGCTCCAGACGGTGTTCGAGGAAGCGCAGAAGACGCGCGCCTCCGACATCCACATCGAGCCGCAGGAAAAGTCGCTGCTGATCCGCTTCCGCATCGACGGCGTGCTGCATGTCCAGACCGAAGCCGATGCGAAGATTTCGACCGCGCTGGTGCTGCGCCTCAAGCTGATGTCCGGCCTCGACATTTCGGAAAAGCGCCTGCCGCAGGACGGCCGCTTCAACATCAAGCTGCGCGGCGCCAACGTCGACGTCCGTATCTCGACCATGCCGACCCAGCACGGCGAATCGGTGGTGATGCGTCTGCTGGCGCAAAACACCGGCCTGCTGCAGCTCGACAAGCTCTACATGCCGCCGCGCGTGCTGGAACGTTTCCGCCACGCGATCATGCGTCCGTCCGGTATCGTGCTGGTCACCGGTCCGACCGGTTCGGGCAAGACGACCACGCTCTACGCGGCGATGAACGAGCTGAACTCGCCGGAGAAGAAGATCATCACCGTCGAGGATCCGGTCGAATACCGCCTGCCCGGCCTCAACCAGGTGCAGGTGCACGAGAAGATCGACCTGTCCTTCTCGCGCGTGCTGCGTTCGGCCCTGCGCCAGGACCCTGACATCATCCTCGTCGGCGAGATGCGCGACCAGGAAACCGCCGAGATCGGCATGCGCGCCGCGATGACCGGCCACCTCGTGCTCTCCACCCTGCACACCAACGACGCGCTGTCGACGCCGATCCGCCTGCTCGACATGGGCGTGCCGCGCTACATGGTCGCCCTGTCGATTCAGCTCGTCCTGGCGCAGCGCCTCGTGCGGGTCATCTGCCAGAACTGCAGCGAACCGCACACGCCCGAACCGCACGAACTCGAATGGCTCAAGTACGAACTCGGCGACCGCATCGGCAGCTTCAAGTACGCCAAGGGCCGCGGCTGTGCGCACTGCGCCAACACCGGCTACCAGGGCCGGCAGGCCGTCTATGAATTCCTCGAGATGACCAACGCGCTGGTCGAGGCCGCCAACCACGGCGATCCCAACGAATTCATGGCCATCGGCCGCCAGCAGATGGCCGGCCATACGTTGCGTCGCGATGCCGTGCGCCTGGTCGTGAATGGCCGCACCACGATCGAGGAAGCGATGCGCATCTCGACACAACTGGACGAGTAATCCCGCTATGCCCGCCTTCACCTACCGTGGCCGCAATAGTGCCGGCGAAGCCGTCAGCGGCGTGCTCGAGGGTGCCACGGCGGCCGCCATCGCCGACCTGCTGTTCGGCAGCGGCGTCACGCCGGTCGAGATCAAGCCGGCCCCGGCCAGTGCCGCGAAGAAGAAGGAAGGGGGGTCATCGATCCTGTCCTTCTTCGCGCCGCAGATCCTGCACGTCGACATCCTGCTATTCACACGCCAGCTCTACACGCTGCTCAAGGCCGGCGTGCCGATCATGCGCGCCCTCGCCGGCCTGCAGGAATCGAGCGCCAATCCGGCCATGAAGTCGGTGCTCGGCTCGATTCGCGAAAGCCTCGATTCCGGCCGCGAGCTGTCGATGTCGCTGGCCCGCCATCCCAAAGTATTCACCCCCTTCTACCTCGCCATGGTGCGCGTCGGCGAGATGACCGGCCGCCTCGAAGAAGTCTTCCTGCGCCTGTTCGACCACATGGAGTTCGAACGCTTCATGCGCGAGCAGGTCAAGTCCGCGCTGCGCTACCCGGGTTTCGTCGTCGCGGCGATGGTCGTGGCCCTGTTCGTCGTCAACATCTGGGTGATTCCCGCCTTCGCCAAGGTGTTCTCCGGCTTCGGCGCCGAACTGCCGCTGATGACGCGCATCCTGATCGGCTTCTCGAACTTCATGGTGGACTGGTGGCATGTGCTGGTCGGCGGGATCGTCGCGGCCGGCTTCGCCTTCCGGTCATGGACGCGCACCCGGCGCGGCAAGTACCAGTGGGACAAGCTCAAGCTGCGCATCCCGATCGCCGGCAAGATCGTCCGCAAGGCCACGCTGGCGCGCTTCGCCCGCAGCTTCGCGCTCGCCTCGCGCTCCGGCGTGCCGGTCATCCAGGCGCTCACCACCGTGGCGCAAACCGTCGACAACGACTTCATCGCCGACAAGGTCGAGCAGATGCGCAACAGCGTCGAGCGGGGCGAATCGGTCCTGCGTGCGGCGATCGCTACCCACGCGTTTACGCCCGTGGTGCTGCAGATGATCGCCGTCGGCGAGGAATCCGGTTCGCTCGACGAGATGATGGAAGAAATCTCGGCCATGTACCAGAGCGAGGTCGAATACGAGCTCAAGACCCTCTCGCAGCAGATCGAGCCGATCCTCATCGTCATGCTCGGCGCGATGGTGCTGGTCCTCGCCCTCGGCATCTTCCTGCCGCTGTGGGACCTCGGCAAGGTCGCGATGAAGAAGTAGGCGCACATGCGGCGCCAGCGCGGTCTGTCGAAGTTCGAATTCGCCGTGGTGCTGGCGATCTTCGGCATCCTGGCGACGCTGCTGCTCGACCGCCTGGTCGCGCTGGAACACGACACCGAGCGCCTCGAAGTCGCGCTGACCCTGCGGCACATCGACATCGGCCTCAAGCTCGCCATCGGCGAGCGCATGATGCGCGGCGAGGAGGCCCGGATTCCCGAACTGCTGCAGCGCAATCCGCTCGACTTTCTGGATCAGCAAAAAATCGGCGCCGGCGGGACGGCGGGCGGCTGGCAATACGATCCGGCCAGCCGCATCCTCGGCTATCGGCCGCGGCAGCCGGCAGCCTTCGACGGACGGACGCGACTCGAATGGCGGTTCATCGGCCATATCGACGAGCTCGGGCGCAACGTCGGCCTGCGGCTGGAGCCGCTCAAGTAGGATGAAATCGCGCCGTTATTCGTCTGATACTGCGACGCCTGCACCATGCTAGTCTCCCGACCGTGAAAGACGCCATTATCCGTTCGCCGCGCTTGTCACCCCGGTTCAGCCGTAACCGGGGCTTCACGCTGATCGAGTTGATCATCGTGATCACCATCATCGCCATCCTGGCGGCGGTCGCACTACCGCGCCTGATCGACGCCCAGCGCGACGCCCGCATCGCCAAGGCCAACGCCATCTACGGTTCGATCCGCTCCGCCTCCGCCCTCGCCCGCTCGCGCTGCGAACTCGATCTCGCCGCCGTGGCCGCCACCCTGCCAGCAGCGAACTGCCAGGCCGCCCCTCCGAAGGTCAACATGGACGGCAAGGCCGTCGACATCGTCAACCGCTATCCCGCCGCCACCGCCACCGGCATCCTCGCCGCGGCCGACATCAACCTGACCGCCGACGGCATGAGCACCGGCGGTACCGGTTGCGCCGCCGGCGCGATCTGCCTCGACATTGCCGGCGGCACCGTACCCAACTGCCGCATCACCTACGAGCCGGCCACGCTGTCCGGCGCCATCATTACCGCACCCGTGATCTCCGTCACGACCACGGGCTGCTGACCGCTTTGATAAACTTTGGACGCACCCGAACGGAGGACGCAACAATGAAACCCACCCAATCCCAACAAGGCTTCACGCTGATCGAGCTGATTGTCGTGATCGTGATTCTCGGTATTCTCGCCGCGACTGCGCTGCCGAGGTTTATCAATGTATCAACGGATGCGCGGCTAGCTGCGCTCGATGGAGTGATTGGCGGTGTCAATTCTGCCGTGGCGCTCACCCGGGCACGTTACATGGCCACCGGGAACATGGCAGCGACTACCGTCACTATGGCGGACGGCACAACTGTAGATGTTGTCGCCGGTGCAGCAGGCGGACAGCCTGCCGCCACAGCTACTGGCATCATCGCCGCAATGAGTTCCATTGGTGGTACGACGGCTGCTCATGCAGCCGGGGTAACCACTTTTACACTCCAGGCAAACTGCACGGCAACCTATACACAGGCAACCGCTCTAGCGGCACGCGGTACGATTACCGGCTGCTGATGAACCACCCGATATTCGTGGCTGGATATTCGAGGTCGGATTCCAAGTAGCCACGGCGCCTGAAAGTCGGCGCCGACGGGACGGCGGCCCGGAGCGATCCGGGCCGTTTCTTTTTTGCGATATCGCCCCGGATTGTCATCCTGTTCGCATGGCGGTCAATAAACGGTAAGCGCTACCCTAACGGGATGAAATTTAGTTCCTTGCCGCCGCTTTGCCTCTCGGCCACGCTCATTCTGGCCGGCTGTGTTTCCTTTGGCGACCCGTCCCCCGTCCCTGCGGCACCCCAGATGGCAAAGGCATCTCCCGCCTGCGCCGGCCAACCCTTGCGCAAGGTACTCGTCACCGCCTTCCCGCTGAGCTATCCCGAACAACTCAAGTCCGGCGAATACATGGGCTGGGCGCAGACGACGGGAGCGGAACTGGCGCGTCAGCTCGGGGCGACCGGACGCCTGCGCGTCGCCGCAGCGCCTGAGGATTTCCCCTTTGCGGAGGGGGCCGCCGCTCCGGACATCGAACGCGATCCCCAGGGCACGCCCCGCATCGTCGATTGGGCCCGCCGCGAGCGGGCGCAATACGTGCTCGCCGGGGTGTTCCGGGATTTCGGCACGGCCCGGAAGTGGCAGGTCGTGCCCGAGCGGCAGATGAGTATCGAAGCCTTCCTCTACGACGGCATCGATGGCAGGCTGCTGGCGCGACACCAGTTCGACCGGCAGTTGATCCTCGATGGCGATCTGCCGAAGGGCGTTGCGCCCGGCACGCGCGCCTTCGCCAATTCGCGGCTGGGAAGTGCCTACAACGCGTTGCTCGCCGACATCGGCCGCTGGGCGACGGACGAAGTGACCTGCCGGCCTTTCCCGCTGCGGATCACGCGCGTCGATGGTGCACGCCTGCATCTCGATGCCGGCAGCGACAGCGGTCTGGTCGCGGGGGCAGCCCTGTCGACCTCCACGCGGCCGGAGACGGTCGTGGCGGGAGGCTCGCTCAACCGCAAGCAGGTGCCGATGGCAACGATCCGGCAGGTCGGCCCCGACGCGAGCGTCGCGGAAATTCCCCAGCAGCGGAACCCGCCGAAGTTTTCCGTCGGCGACACCCTCTACGTCCCCGACCCGCCGAGCAAGTAACAAAGCGTAAAAGTCGGCGCCGGCGGGACGGCGGCGATTTCGCTTCGGCTAGAATTTCCGCATGAAATCCCGCCGCCTGATTGCCGTGCTTGCCATCGTCCTCGCCGCCGGCGGATATGGCGCCTATCGTGCCTTCCTCGCACCGGAAAACGCGCCCGGCTACAAGTTCGCCCAAGTGGAACGCGGGCCGATGGTGGCCTCGGTATCGGCGACCGGCACGCTCAACCCGGTCGTCTCCGTGCAGGTCAGTTCGCAGATTTCGGGACAGATTCAGCAGATCTTCGTCGACTTCAACAGCACGGTGAAGGCCGGCCAGCTGATCGCGCGCATCGCCCCGGAAACCTACGAGCATCGCCTGCGGCAGGCCGAGGCCGACCTCGAGGCCGCCCGTGCGACCGTCGCCGTCCAGCAGGCCGAGCTGTATCGCGCGCAGGTCAATCTTGCCGACGCCGGGCGCGATCATGAGCGCAAGAAGTCCCTCGTGGACAAGAACTTCATCTCGCCCGCCGAGCTCGACAAGGCCAAGACCACGCTGGAAGCGGCCCGCGCCCAGATGCGCGTGGTCGAGGCACAGGCCCGCAACAGCGCCGCACTGGTGCGCCAGCGCGAGGCGCAGGTCGGCCAGGCGAAGGTCGATCTCGGCCGCACGGAACTTCGCGCCCCGGTCGACGGCATCGTCATCAAGCGCAGCGTCGAGCCAGGACAGACCGTCGCCGCCAGCCTGCAGGCTCCGGAAATGTTCGTCATCGCCCAGAACCTCACCGACATGCAGGTGGAAACCGCCATCGACGAAGCCGACGTGGGGCGCCTGCAGGTGGGTCAGGAAGCGAGTTTCACCGTGGATGCATTCCCGGGCCGGCGCTTCAAGGGCGAGGTACGGCAGGTGCGCAAGGCGGCACAGGTGGTCTCGAACGTCGTCTCCTACACGGTGGTGATCTCGGCCGCCAATCCCGAACTGATCCTGCTGCCGGGCATGACCGCCAACGTACGCATCGTGACGGCGCGGAAGGATGACGTGCTGAAAGTGGTGAATGCCGCGCTGCGCTTCCGCCCGCCGGCCGAAGAGGGGCAAAAGCCGGCGCCCACTATGGCCGGTGAGCGACGGCAACCCGGTGCAGGCAAGGCCCAAGGAGGTGCTGGCAGCGGCAAGCTCTGGGTACTGGGGGCCGACGGGAAGCCGGCGGCGATCGAAGTGAAAACCGGCATCGGCGACGGCAGCCAGACCGAACTGGTCGAGGGCGACCTCGCTGCCGGCCGCGAGGTGATCGTCGGCCTGAACGCTGCGGCCGGCAAGTCCAAGACCACGCCGCCGCGCATGTTCTAGCCCGCGATGAGCGCGCCGCCGTCCGTGCAGTCCCCGCTGATCCGCACCGTCGTCCTCGCCAAAGACTATCGCCTCGGCGACACCACCGTTCCCGCCCTGCGCGGCGTCTCGCTCGACATCGCGGCCGGCGAATTCGTCGCCGTGATGGGGCCGTCCGGCTCGGGAAAGTCGACTTTCATGAACCTGCTGGGCTGCCTCGACCATCCCAGCGGCGGCGAATACCGGCTCGACGGCCAAGAGATCTCGCGCCTGTCGGATGATGCGCTGTCCTCGTTACGCAACCGCAAGATCGGCTTCGTCTTCCAGCATTTCAATCTGCTGCCGCGTACCTCGGCGCTCGAAAACGTCGCCCTGCCGCTGCTCTATCGCGGCCTGAGCGCGCAGGAACGCCACGAACGCGCCGCCCACCGGCTGCGCCAGGTCGGACTGGCGGAACGCATGGGGCACCATCCGGTGCAGTTGTCGGGCGGGCAGCAGCAGCGTGTCGCGATCGCGCGGGCGCTGGTCGGCGACCCGGCGCTGGTGCTCGCCGACGAACCGACCGGCGCACTCGATTCGCGCACCGGCGTGGAGATCATGGCCCTGCTGCAGCAGCTCAACCGCGAAGGCATCACGGTCGTGCTGGTCACCCATGAGCACGACATCGCCGCCTACGCCGACCGCATCATCCACTTCCGCGACGGCCGCGTCGTGGACGATCTGGCCAACAGGCAGCGCGACGCCCAGGCCGACCTTTCCCTGCAGCCTGCTCCGACATGAATTTCTATGCCACCCTGCTGATCGCCCTCAAGGCGCTGCGCGTCAACAAGATGCGCTCGGCCCTGACCATGCTGGGCATCATCATCGGCGTGGCGGCGGTGATCGTCATGGTCGCCGTCGGCAGCGGGGCGCGGGCGCAGGTCGAGGCGCAGATCAAGAGCCTCGGCGCCAACCTGATGATGGTCTTCTCGGCCTCGCCCACCTTCACCGGTGCCCGGGCCGCTGCCGGCGCCACCCACACCATCAGCGAGGAAGACGCCTACGCGATCGGACGCGAACTGACGGACGTCGTCGTCGCCGCGGCGCCGGCCCTGCGCGGCAGCGGCCAGATCGTCGCCGGCAACAGCAACTGGTCGACCTCTTTCTACGGCGTCACGCCCGAGTATTTCGACGTGCGCGAATGGAGCATCGCCGAGGGGCGCTTCTTCGAGCCCGCGGAAATCAATGGTGCGGCCAAGGTGGTCGTGCTCGGCAAGACCGTGGCGGACAACCTGTTCGGCGATGCCAGCCCGATCGACCAGACGGTGCGCATCCGCACCGTGCCGCTCACCGTCGTCGGCGTACTCGCCGCCAAGGGGCAGAGTCCGGGGGGCAGCGACCTCGACGACGTCCTGCTGATGCCGATCACCACGGCCCGCAACCGGGTGCTGGGCTCGACGTCCCTCGCCAAGTCGCGTTCGGTCGGCTCGATCCAGATCAAGCTCATCGACGGCATCGACAGCCAGTACGCGGAGGACCGGGTGCGCGAACTGCTGCGCCAGCGCCATCGCCTGCAGCCGGGCCAGGATGACGATTTCACCCTGCGCAACCTCACCGAAATCCTGCAGACCCGCGAGGAGTCGTCGCGCGTGATGGCGCTGCTGCTCGCCGCCGTGGCCTCGGTATCGCTGCTGGTCGGCGGCATCGGCATCATGAACATCATGCTCGTCTCGGTGACCGAGCGCACGCGGGAAATAGGATTAAGGCGGGCGGTGGGCGCCAAGGCAGGGGACATCCTCCGGCAATTCCTCGTCGAGGCGATCACCCTCGCACTGATCGGCGGGCTCGTCGGCGTGCTGCTCGGGAGCGCCGGGGCACAGGCCATCGGCGCGCTGGCGGGCTGGCCGATCCAGCTCTCGGCATCGGCCACGCTGCTGGCCGTCAGCTTCTCGGCCGCGATCGGCATCTTCTTCGGCTTCTATCCCGCGCGCAAGGCGGCGCGCATGTCGCCGATCGAGGCGCTGCGCCACGAATAGCGCTGTAATAATCCTGACCGGGCCTGGACCTACAATATCCCCACCATGGCCCAGGAAATAGAACTCAAGCTCGCCCTGCCGGAAGATGCACAACGCGCCTTCCTGCGGCACCCGCTGTTGAAACAGGCAAGCGGCAAGCAGTCGTTCCGGCTCGTCAATCTCTATTACGACACGCCGGGCCTCGCCCTGCGCAAGCGTGGCATTGCGCTGCGCCTGCGCGCCAAGGGAAGACTCTGGCTGCAGACGGTGAAATGCGCGGGCGAAGCGGGCGGCGGACTGTCTGCCCGGCCCGAGTGGGAGACGCCCTACGTCGGTCATTTCGACTTTTCCGGCATCGACGACCCGGAAGTACGGGCCCGCCTTGAAAAACCGAAGCTCAAGGCGCGCATCGCGCCGGTCTTCGAAACCAATTTCCAGCGCATCGCCTGGCTGCTGGAACCGCAACCCGGCACGCGTATCGAGATGGTGCTCGACCGCGGCTGGATCGCCGCCGCCGGCCGGCGCGAAGCCATTTCGGAAATCGAGCTCGAACTGCTGCAGGGCGACCCGGCCCAGCTCTTCGTCATCGCCCGCGCATTGGCCGGCCGCATACCCGTGGCACCCGCGCCGCTGTCGAAGGCCGACCGCGGCTACCGTCTGTTCGGACAGGTGCCGGCGGCACCGGTCAAGGGAACCGCCGTGGCACTGGCGCCCGCCGACCCGCCGCTCGCCGCGTTCCGCAGCATCGCGCTGTCCTGTCTCGATCACCTGCAGCAAAATCATCAGGGTGCCAGCGCCAGCGACGATCCGGAATACATCCACCAGATGCGTGTCGCGACGCGCCGCCTGCGCGCGGCGCTGCGGCTGTTCGGTCCGCTGCTGCCGGCGGATTTCGCTGCCGGACTGACCGAACCGCTGCAGGAGTTGATGGCCTTGCTCGGCCAGGCGCGCGATCTCGACGTGCTGCTCGCCGAGATCGCCGAACCGGTACTCGCCGCCCTGCCCGACGAACCGCGTCTCGCGGCGCTGACCGGCATCATCACGGAGCGGCGCTTCGACCGCCGACAGGCGGCGGTCGCCTACCTGCGTTCGCCGCGTTTCGGCGCGAGCGTGCTGGCGGTGCTGGAGGCCCTGCACTGCCTGGCTGCTGCCGCACCGACAGAAAAAGTCGGCGCTGGCGGGACGGCGCAGCCGGCGGAAAACCTCGCCGATTTCGCCGCCGACCGCCTGCGCAGGCTGCGCAAGAAAGTGCTCTGCCTCGCCGCCCGCGCACGGATCGACGACCCGCCGAGCCTGCACGCCCTGCGCATCGGCATCAAGCGCCTGCGCTACGCGCTCGAATTCTTCGCTCCCCTGGCCTCGCCCCGCGCCCTGCGTCGTCTGCTCGGCCACCTGACCGCACTGCAGGACACGCTCGGCCAGATCAACGATCTCGCCAACGCCGGCACCCTGCTGATGGCCTGCGCGCAGGAACGCGGCGGCGACCCGCGCCTGCGCGAAGCGGTCACCCTGATCGGTGGCTGGCACGGTCCCCGCCACCAGAACCTGCTCGGAGCAATTCCGGCCCGGTTGAAACATCTCGGCAAACTTCGCCTGCCAGAATTCGCTCCCTGATCAACGAGGAAGACGATATGGATCTGATTCTCTGGCGCCACGCCGAAGCGGAAGAGGGCGGTGCCGGCCTGCCCGACACGAAGCGACGACTCACCGTGCGCGGCGAAAAGCAGGCGCACGACATGGCCAAGTGGCTCCGTCCGCGCCTGCCGAAGAAAACGCGCATTCTCGTCAGCCCGGCGGTGCGCACCCAGCAGACCGCCCACGCGCTGGCCCTGCCCTTCGAAGTCGAACCCAAGATCGCCGTCGCCGCGGACACCGCCGACCTGATCGCCGCCGCCAACTGGCTGGAGCAGTCCGGCGCCACGCTGCTCGTCGGCCACCAGCCTACGCTTGGCCGCCTGGCCGCCCTGCTGCTCTCCGGTGCGGAAGCCGACTGGAGCGTCAAGAAAGGCGCTGTCTGGTGGCTGTCGAAGCGCAGCCGCGACGGGCGCGACCAGACGGTCCTGCGGGCGGTGATGAATCCGGAGATGCTGCGGTAACATTCAGCGGAATTGCCACTTCCGGGCCGTCGCCAACGACCGCCGTGCAATGTCCGCTGCCAATCCCGCCATCTCGATCATCCGCCTCTTCGACCACCGCTACCTGCTCGGCCAACTGATCAAGCGGGACGTATTGCTGCGCTATCGCGGCGCACTGTTCGGCGTGGCCTGGATATTCCTCAGCCCCCTGCTGATGCTGGCCATCTTCGCCTTCGTCTTCGGCCACATCTTCCAGTCGCGCTGGCCGGAGCAGCCCGACGGCATGCCTTTCTGGCTGATGCTCTACAGCGGGCTGATCGTCTTCAATCTGTTCGCCGAAACCGTCTCGCGCGCCCCTTCCACCGTCCGCAGCCAGCCGAGCTACGTCAAGAAGATCATCTTCCCCGTCGAGATCCTGCCGCTGGTGCCGCTCGGCGCAGCAATGGTACACGGCGCCTTCAATCTGCTGATCCTCGTCATCGCCCTCGCCTGGTTCGACCACTTGTTTACCGGGATTCTGCTTTTTCCGCTGCTGGTCATCCCCGTGCTGCTGCTGGGCCTGGGCCTCGCGTGGTTCCTCGCTGCGTGGGGCGTCTTCATCAAGGACATGTCGCAGATCGTGCCGCTGTTCGTGCAGATGCTCCTGTTTCTCTCACCCGTTTTCTACCCGGCCAGTGCCGTGCCGGTCTTTCTGCAACCGCTCTACGCCCTCAATCCGCTCGGTGCAACCATCGAGGCGGTCCGTGCCGCCGTGCTCGGAACATCGATTCCCTGGAACGACTGGGCAACCGCTTTCATCGTCGGGCTGGCTACCACCCTGCTAGGCCTTGCCTTCTTCAATCATGTCCGCGACGAATTCGCCGATGCCCTCTGACGACATCGTCATTGCAGCGCGCAATCTGACGAAGACCTACCGGCTCTTCGGTCATCCTGGCGACCGCATCAAGCAGTTCTTCAGTCTCGGCCTCAGGCGCTATCACCGCGAATTCACCGCATTGCAGGATGTTTCGCTCGACATCCGGAAGGGAGAGACGATCGGCATCATCGGCCACAACGGTTCGGGCAAAAGCACGCTGTTGCAGCTGATCTGCGGAATCCTCAAACCGACATCCGGCTCCATCGCAGTCCGCGGCAGGGTCTCCGCCCTGCTCGAACTGGGCGCCGGGTTCAATCCAGACTTCACCGGCCGCGAGAACGCCTACTTCCAGGGAGCGATCATGGGACTGGACGAAGCGGAAATGGATGGGCGTTTTCAAGCCATCGCCGCTTTTGCCGACATCGGCGATTTCATCGACCAGCCGGTACGCACGTATTCGAGCGGGATGTTCCTTCGCCTCGCCTTCGCCGTTGCCTCCCACGTCAGTCCGGACATCATGGTGGTGGACGAAGCCCTGGCCGTCGGGGATGCCGCTTTCCAGCAAAGATGTTTCGACCGCATTCGCGCCATGCAGTCTCATGGCATGACGATGGTCGTCGTTTCCCACAACCCCTACCAGATCGAGCAACTTTGCGACCGGGCAGCCGTACTGAACCGGGGGCGAATGACGTCCCTGCAACCGGCCAAGGATGCACTCTCCCTCTATCAAGAACTGGTGCATCGCGAACTGGCTCCCAGTACTGCTTCAGTACCGCCGCAACGGGAGGGCACGCATGCCCTGTATTTCGAAAACGTAACGATCGACGGCGACCAGGATCCTGTCGATGGGGCTTTCCGGACCACCGGGCCGTTGCGGATTGCAGCAGATGTCGTCGCAGCACAGGCAATCAGCAATGTGCGCTTTCGTTTCGAACTCTGCTCTTCAGGCGGTCTTGTGGCGATGATGTCGACCATCGGACTGACCGAGGGCATGAAGTTTCACGGCAGGCACAGAATTTCCTTCAGCATGCCAGCCTGCCAGCTGACAAGCGGCTGGTATCACATCAATGCCATCGCGGTCGCCCGGAATGTCCGTCTCGATGCCTGGCAGCGCGCAGCCGAATTCAGCATTCTGCTCAAAGCGGAAGCAGCGCTGAACCTGACCGGCGACAGCGGCATCTATGTCTGCCAGGGAAGCTGGAATATTTCATGATGCCAACCATCCCGGACGGCGATCACTACGGTATCCGGGCGGACTACCGCCACAATCTGGTGCAATCCACTTTCGATGCCACCGGCGACCCGCAGTACTGGAACGGCAGCCGCCTCGAAAACGCTGCCATGTTCCAGTATGACGTATACGCGACCGCTGCCAGCCTGATCAGGAAACACCGTTACCGGACACTGCTCGATGTCGGTAGCGGCCCCCCCGTCAAACTGAAAGCCTTGATGCCTGGCGGACTGGACATCTGCCTGGTCGACCAGCCCAATACCGCCCCGCTCGCCAAAAACATTCTCCCGAAGGCACAATTCCTCGACGCCAATCTGGAGAGCGACTTCCCGCTCATCGACAGGAAATTCGATCTGGTACTGTGCGCAGACGTCATCGAGCACCTGATTGCGCCTGACCCGTGCCTCGACTTCATGCGGCGGCATCTTTCGACGGACGGCCTGCTGCTGATTTCCACGCCGGAAAGGGACGCGTTGCGGGGCAGGAACTGCTCCTGCAGTCCGCACCCGATGCATGTGCGCGAATGGACCTTCGATGAATTCCGGCGCTTCCTTGTCAGCCGGAATTTCGAGGTCCTCGACCATTTATTGCTTCCCCAACAGCGAACGGAGCCTGTACGCAAGGCGTTCGGCCGACTCATGGCGGCACTCCGGCTGCCACCATCCTGGTATTCATGCCAATTGGCTATCTGCCGCGTACGGGAGTAACGCCATGTTCGGAAAAATATCGCGGATGCTTTCGCGCCTGGGTGCGGCCGCCGACCTGGCTTTCAATGCCTCGCCGGAAGTCCTCGCGGAAGCACGCCAACTCATGGCATTGGATGCCATCACCGATGTGCAGCAGCAGCATGATGCACGGTTCGACTACCTGTGTGCGAAAGCATCTCGCGCGGGTTTGGAGATTTACAACAAGAACCTGATGTGGATGGATGAACCAGCTTTCTGGGATACCTGGAAGGCATCGCCGTACTGGAACAAGCAGCGTGCCGACCGGAAGTTCGTGCTCTGGTCAATGGCACTCAATACATGCGATCTGCCCGGCGATACAGCAGAATGCGGTGTTCTCGACGGAGCATCGAGCTATCTCATCTGCAGCGCCCGCCAAGGTTGCAAGCCGTTCTTGCATCATGCGTTCGATTCCTTCGAAGGGCTTTCGCCACCGGAACCTGCAGATCTGCCCAGCAGCCCGATGGCATTCAGGTGGTCCTCCGGAGATCTTTCCGTAACGCTCGAAGAGGCCATGAGCAAGCTCGACCGCTTCGACAACATCCATTACTACAAGGGCTGGATTCCCGGCCGTTTCGAAGAAGTCGCCCAGCATCGTTTTTCCTTCGTGCATATCGACGTCGACCTCTATCAACCAACCCGCGATTCCATCGAGTTCTTCTACCCCCGCCTGGTACCGGGAGGCATACTCTTGTGTGACGACTACGGCTACCACACCTGCCCTGGTGCCAGAAAGGCCTTCGACGACTTTGCCGCGGAAATCCCCGAGCGCTCGGTCATACACCTGCCGACCGGACAGGGATTCATCGTCAAGCACGGTCGCAACTGCAGCGAAGGCTGAATAGAAGGATGTGCGGCATACTTGGATCGGTCGGCCGCGCACTTCCCGCCAGGGAGGTATTCGACTGCATGCTGGATGAATTGGCATATCGAGGTCCCGATGGCCGGGGGGTGAAAGTGCTCGATAATGGCTGCGTGCTATTCGGCCACCGCCGCCTCGCCATCATCGACTTGAGTTCCGATGGTGCCCAGCCTATCTGCAACGAGGACGGCACGGTCTGGCTCACCTTCAACGGCGAGATCTACAACTATCGCGAATTGCGCGAGACGCTTCTCCGGCGGGGACACCGTTTTCACTCTCTCACGGATTCCGAAGTCATCGTGCATGCCTATGAAGAATGGGGTTCCGCTTGCGTATCGCAGCTGCGCGGTATCTTTGCCTTCGGACTGTGGGATGATCACCGGAAGACGCTGCTCCTTGCCCGCGATCCGCTCGGGGTCAAGCCGCTCTACTATGCCCGCTATGCAGGGCGTTTCACCTTCGCCTCGCAACCGAAGGCCATCCTGGCCGACCCTGCCTTTCCGAGAAAAATAGATCCCCACGGCCTCCGTGACTTCTTCGCGCATGGTTTTGTTCCCCATGCCCGCTGCGCCTTCGCCGGCATGGCGAAACTGCCGGCGGCCCACATGGCGATATTTGCCAATGACGTGCTGACTTTTCATCGCTACTGGGAACTGCACGATGACGTGATCCTGCATGACCCGCATGAGGCCCGCGAACGGCTGCAGGATGGCATCGTGAACGCCATCCGGACCCAGCTGGTAGCCGACGTGCCGGTAGGCTGCTTCCTCAGTGGCGGCATCGACTCGAGCCTGCTGGTCGCCATGGCTCGCCCCCACCTGGACGAGTTGCGAAGCTTTACGGTCGGTTTCGAGGAAGCAGGGAGCGATGAGCGCTCCTACGCGCGCTGCGTTGCCGGGCAGTTTGGCACCCGCCACCGGGAAAGGGTGCTTGGTCAGGACGACCTTCATGAACGGTTGTATGCGTTGCAGGAACATTTCGACGAGCCTTTCGACCCCAACGGCCCGCTCCCCTTCATGGAGGTTTCTCGGCTCGCAAGGGAAAACGATACGATCGTCGCTCTCGGCGGTGACGGCGCTGACGAGATGTTCGTCGGCTACCTGCGCTATGACGATTTCGATCGTCCTGCCTGGGCTGCTTCCCGATGGCCGGCGCAAATCTGGCATGCATTGCGTCACAGAGGACTCATCGGTCCGCGCCGATCAGCGTTGAACGACATACCTCGCTACTTCCGCTATGAAGGTTGCCTCGATGAATTCGGCCTCGCCAGCCTCATGGAGCCGCAGTTTCTCGCCCAGCTGGAAGACGATGCCTTATCGATCATGCGCAAATTTCACCGTTCCGATCTGCCTGCTGTCGACGCGGCCCGTCACCTCGACATGCAGATTTACCTGGTGGACCACATTCTGTGCAAGGTTGACCGGGCCTCGATGGCACACGGGGTCGAGGCACGAGTTCCCTTTCTGGATCCGGAGCTGGTGCGGACCGCGTTCAATATTCCGCTGGCCCTGCACTATCGCCATGGTGAAAGAAAAGCATTGCTGAAGGATATCGCCTCGCACTGGCTGCCCGGCGGCATCGTCACGGCGCGCAAGAAAGGCTTCAGCTCACCATTGGGCGACTGGTTCGGCCCACGTCACGATGCATGGCTGCATGACTGGCTGCAAGACGGTATGCTGGTCGATTCGGGCATCCTTCGCCCCGATTGGCCCACCCGGGTCGCCGCGCTGCAAGCCGTCAACGGTGCGGCCGGTCTGCGCATCCGCTGGCTTTTGCTGACTGCCGAACTCTGGGCACGCCGCTGGATTGCCGGCGCAAGCCTGCAGGACACGGCAAGAACCTTTTGCTAAACATGCGGCCACGATGCTGTCTGCATGATGTCGCAGGTTACCCTGATGCTAATATCGAACGATCGCTGAATTCACCCTGGCATGATCACAGAATCGCTCTATCGACTTTCGAAACGCAAGTCACGGAAAAATCTTTATGCCTGGCTGGCCCGTGCGGTTCGGCGCGAAGCCGTCGCTGGCAATGCACGGATGCTGAACATTGGTGCCGGGGGAGAAGTTGCAGCCCGCCTGACAGAGCTCGGCGTTCAAGCACTCACACTCGATATCGATCCGACGCGACAGCCGGATATCGTGGCCAATATCGAAGCCATGCCGGAAATCGCAGACGCCTCGATCGACATCCTTTTCTGCATCGAGGTACTTGAGCATGTCAGTCGTCCAGAGGCGGCGGTTGCCGAGATCCGGCGCATCCTGCGTCCTGGCGGCTGCGTGATCGGTTCCACTCCGTTCCTGCTGGGCATCCACGACGTACCGAACGACTTCCAACGTTTCACCCGTTACGGGCTGCAATGGTTGTTTCGCAATTTCCAGGAAGTCGAACTGTGCGAACGCAATGGCTACTTCGCTGCCGCCGCCGTCCTGATCTACCGTAGATTCGCCCTCGATGCCCCACTGGGCGGGATTGCCCTGCTGCGCGTTCCGTTCCTGCTCTTGCTCGCACTCAGCCTGGAATTTCTCGACCGGCTGCTGCCTTCCCTAGAGGGCACGACCGGCTACTTTTTCGTATACCGCAAGCCGCAGACAGCGCCACAGCGACAGAATGACCAGCAAGCGCGACCCGCTTAACGCAACGGACATGCAAGGATTCCGGGTACTTCCGCCGCACGACCGCCTCACGGCCATGTTCAATACCGCCGGACTCGACGGTCGCTGGCTGGATACCACGCCGTTCGGCTGGCACAGCCTGCTGCTGCCTGTGGCAAAACCGGCATGAACATCAGGCATCCGGACGTCACTCTCGTCGTACGCGAATGTGGCGAACGCACAGCAGAGACCTGCGTCCGCCTGCTGCAGGAAATGTTCCCTTCGCAGCCGATTTTCCGGATCAGCGCGCAGCCATTCAGCACCACGCTGCGTCAGTCACTCGAAAAAGGGCTGGCAGAAGGGCGCCCATGGACACTATGCATCGATGCCGACGTATTGCCGCTTCCGGAACTCGGGCAGCTGCTGAACGAAGCGAGGGCGCTGCCGGATGATGCTTTCGAGATCCAGGGGCTCGTCTTCGACAAATTGCTGGCGGCCCCGCGCGCCGCAGGAAATCATTTATACAGGACACGGCTGATCGAACAGGCGTTACCCCTGATTCCCGCCAACGCAAACTTGCGGCCCGAAACGGCGATGATCGGGGCCATGGCCGCAAACGGATTTTCATGCCATCAGTCGCGCATGCTGGTAGGCCTGCACGATTTTGAACAGTCTTACGGCGACCTTTATGCGAAGGCCTATCTGCACGGCCACAAGCATCGCTTCCTGCTGCCGCTGGTCCGTCCGCTCTGGCAGATACTGGCCTACGGGGATGATGATTATCGGATTGCGCAACA
The DNA here is from genome assembly GCA_034004665.1 of Rhodocyclaceae bacterium. Classification (GTDB taxonomy): domain Bacteria; phylum Pseudomonadota; class Gammaproteobacteria; order Burkholderiales; family Rhodocyclaceae; genus Sulfuricystis. Next base: position 27,745 of record JAVEWF010000016.1, read on the forward strand.
GGCGCTATGCACGGCCGATGACGTGGCGACGATGCCGGCGATCTCGCGGCAGGAACATGTCCGTGACGCCTCACAAGCCTTGGCGGAACTCGGCCTGGAAGAAAAGCGTCCGTATGCGCATGTGCCCCATGCAGGCGAACTCCAGACCATGATGCAGGCCATCGCCCCACGCGGCGAAGCACGCTCGCTCAGCCGTCAAATCTCTTCGGTCATAGAACGTGGCACCTTTCCCAACCGGCTGTCCGACCAAAAACAGCAGGCTGCGTCAGCAACATCCTGCCCCAGGGTGGCTTTTGTCTGTGGCAACGCCTATCCGCTCTTCGACTTCACGATATCGCCAACCGGCGGCGGCATGGAGTCGCGTGCAGCCCTCTTTGCGCGCGGATTGACGGAAACCGGGCGCTGGCACGTCAATTTCGTGGTCAGCGATTTCGGCCAGGAGTTCCTGACGTGTCACGAAGGCATTGATTTCCACATTTATCAACCCGCTTATCGTCGTGCCGGTCGCAACGTTTTTCCCCGCCTGCGCAAGCGTCGCTGGTTCCCGGTCCTCAATCTCGACCGGCGCGACCTTGACCTGCTCTGGCAGATTCCGATGATCGCGGCCTGGCTGGCCCTGCCTGCGCTATTCTTCCCGCGTTTCTGGCGACAGCTGAAACCCGACGTCGTCTGCTGCTTCGGTAACAACGAGCGTACTGCCGAAGTCGTTGCCGATTGCCGCAGGGCCGGCATACGCACCATCCTCTGCATTGCCTCCGACAAGGATCTGTCCCCGGACTATCGGCCCGGCAACCGAGAACCGAACCACTACGGCATGCCGCAATGGCATGGGCATTACACTCTCACGCATTCCGATGCGATCATCGTACAAACAGAAGCCCAGCAGGCGGCCCTGCGGTTGCACTTCGGCCGGACCGCAACGCTGATCCGCAATCCGGTGCATGTTTTCCCGGATGATCCGTATTCATGGCGGCCGCGGCCACAACGTGAATACATCCTCTGGATCGGACGCACCGACGAATTCAACAAGCGGCCTGGACTTTTCCTGCAATTGGCCAGCGAGTGCCCCGGCATCGATTTCCTGATGATCGTCAGCCGCACCGACGACGCCTGTTTTCGGGCTCTTGAACGGTCCCGGCCAGCCAACCTGCGCATCGTCGAACATGTGCCGGCAGCCGAAATCAGGGCTTATCTGCAACGAGCCCGTGTGCTGGTCAACACATCGAAATTCGAGGGTTTTCCCAACACATTCCTCCAGGCTGCAGTCACCGGTACGCCGATCGCATCACTGGAAGTCGATCCCGATGGCATGCTGAGCAAGCTCGGTTGCGGAATCTGCGCACAGGGAGATACCGGGCGCTTGAGGACGGCTGTATTAACCCTGTGGAACGATGACGAAGAGGCCGAGCGCCATGCACGCTCCTGTCACGGCCATGTCCTTGAACGGCATGCCGCGGCGGATCGCATCGCCGACTTCTCCGCCTGCCTAGAAGAACAGCGGCGACTGGGCGTACCGGTGCGCCCAGTCGGACTGAAACGCTTCTCCTGATGAATCCGGCCGGCGGAAACCACCTGCTGACTGCATACTCGCTGGCAAGCGTCGGACTGATACTGATCCTCATCTTTTCTCTGACACCAGCAGCCCTGACTGACGTCGACCGCACCGTGCCGATTCGTTCTTCCTATTGGCTGCGAAAACCAGCAGCGCAGCCCCATCCATTTCTGGACCCATTGCATGTCTCCGCTCCGCCCGGACTGCGCAGTTCGATCAATCCTCTGCTCCGCAAGCGTGCGAACGAGCCATTCGCCGCATTTCTGGCCCGCGCCAATGCCCATGTGTATAGACTCACCGATCATTGCGACACGATCGAATCGTTCATCGGACCGAAGGATTCCGCCGGAACGGCGATGTACGGCATCAACGTCCCGGGAATCGTTGCCTGCGGGCTGTGCGGCCAGCGTGCCTACTGGACGGCAGGCCTGCTCAGGCAAAGCGGTATCCGCGGCATGCTGCTGGGGCTGGGGGGGCATGTCGTGCTCGCCGTTCCGGAAGAAGCATCCGGCAGGTACTGGATACTCGACCCTGACTACGGTACCGATCCATTTCCTGTCGATCTGGATTCCGCAGCAGAAATGCGCGCCGCGGCCGCTTACCACTACCGTTTTCTCGAAACGGCGGGACGAAAAGAACTCTTTGACATGATCGTGGATTTCTACGCATCGACGAACGACAATCGCTTCTATGACATGAGCTATCTTGCGCACCTCGAATTCCTTCAATCGCGCTGGCTGCACAGGCTCTGGCCATCCGTGCTGGCCAGCCTGCGGCAGGAGGCCCGCTCCGGTACAAATGCATCGGCTGTCGGAGGAGCGGCCCCGCCCGGACTGGAAGTTGCCCGGGCACTCCATGCCGCACTCGTGGCCGCCGAGCGGAAATACGGGATCGCCGGGCATCGGACACAGAAAATAGAGTTGGCCGACGACGACTTCCTTTCCCGGTCAATCGCCGTGGATCCGGCAACGGGTATACGCCAGCTGACGATCGTCAACTGGGGCTACAGGACCATCCGGCCGACTCTCTTCGGCAGCCCGTCGACCGATTGTCGACCAGTGGATGCCGCCGGTGAAATCGTCATGCCGCCTCACTCATCGCTTTCTCTGACTCTGGATGGCGCCTGCACCTCATCCGGACAAACCGGAACCGGTATCCGTGTCGATTGAGGTATTGCTGCGGCATTTCTGCCCGAACCGCTCCCTGACGATTCTCGATCTGGGCTGCGGCAAGGGTGGGCTCGTCATGTCGCTCCTGGCAGAAGGCCACGACGCCTACGGCTGCGACATCGCCGATTCGGCGGCATCAGATTTCAGGCCGTCTCCGGATGCGGACCGTCTGAGAGCCATCGAAACCCACCCCTATCGCCTGCCGTTCATCGACGGCCAGTTCGACTGCGTGATCAGTACTCAGGTGCTGGAACACGTCATGGACCTTGAAAGCACCTTCCGCGAGATCCATCGCGTACTCAAGCCGGGTGGGATCAGTCTGCATACATTCCCCGGGCGGCATGTGCCAGTCGAGCCGCATGTCTTCGTTCCCTTCGCCACCGTGATTCGCAACCATATCTGGCTTTACCTCTGGGCAGCGCTGGGTGTCCGGAACCGTTTCCAGGCCGGCAAGACGGCGGCCGAAGTGGCACGCCTGAACTACGCCTACCTGCATGCCCATACCAACTACCCCCCGAAGTCGCAGATCCTCGACAAGGCATGCTGTTTCTCGGAAGCCGCCTTCAGGGAAGATGTCTTCTTTCTTCCCGGCCCCGAGGAACGCAAACACCGCAGCATGAAAAAGCGCCTCTTCGTCCGCCTCGGCGGCGACAGGTTGAGGACATGGTTCCATGGCACATTCGTCATGCGGGCGCTTTATTTAAGAAAATAGCGGCTGCAACTACGCCACGCTCATGCCACCTCCTCTCATCATCAGAAAGATTTCCCGGAAGCTCAAGTCCGCCCTCAGATCAGCCAGCCGGCTCCTGATCGCCGAGCAGACGCTGGCGCACCTGCGCGCGATTCGCGAGCATGAGCTCACGACGGTAGCGGCGCTGCTTCCGGCCCGGGGCACGCTGCTCGAAATCGGCGCCGGCACCGGGTGGCAGGCGGCCGCGCTGGCGACCAGGGGCTTTGCCGTCAGCGCGGTCGACCTTCCGGGCAGCAAGTACGCGGCGGACCGCATGTTTCCGGTGCAGGACTACGATGGCCATACGCTTCCCTTTCCCGATGGATCGTTCGAAATCATCTACTCTTCCAACCTGCTGGAACACATTCCCCACCTCGCGGCCTTTCAGGAAGATATCCACCGTGTGTTACGGCCGGATGGTCTCGCCATTCACGTGCTGCCTTCGAGCGCCTGGCGGTTGTGGACCAATCTCACCCATCTCGTCCGTTATCGTCGTCGGCCGCATGCCCACGGAGAGCACGCGACGAATGCACTGACCGAGATCGCCGCCTTTTCGCGTCGCGAGTGGCGACGTATCTTCGCAAAGGCCGGCTGGACCATCGTGGCCGAGCAAACGAACCAGCTTTTCTACACGGGCAGTTCGATCCTCGACGCGAGGCTTTCCATACGCATGCGGGTCCGCCTGAGTCGGCTGCTCGGCAGTGCATGCAATATCTTCGTGTTGCGAAAGCCTGCCGGATCATCGTGAAGTCGGTCAATATCGTCTGCCACAACGTCTATCCGCTCTTCGATCCGTCGATCGCCTGGGGCATCGGCGGCATGGAAACGCGTGCCGCCCTTCTGGCCCGGGGACTGAAGGCCTCGGGGCGCTGGCAGGTGCGCATGGTGGTCAACGATTTCGGCCAGCCGGACCGGGTCTGGCGCGAGGGTATCGAATTCGACACCTACCAGCCCTGGCATCGGCGGGCATCCGACAACGTCAATCCACGCTTTGCCCGGCGAAAGTGGTTCCCGGCATTGAATCTCGACCGGCGCGACCTTCCGCTGATCTGGCAGATTCCGCTCCTCGGCATGTATCGTCTGCTGCCTTCCCTGCTGTGTCCGCTTTACTGGCGGCGCAGGCCGGCCGACATCGTCTGCTGCTTCGGCAACAACGGCACCTCCGCGCAAGTCATCGCCGACTGCCGGCGCCTTGGCATCCCGACCGCCCTGTGCATTGCTTCCGACGACGATCTCTCGGCAGACTATCGTGCCGAAGCCCCGGGCCTCAACGACTATGGGGCGCCGAAATGGATGGCGCATTACGCGCTGGAAAACGCCGACCATATCTTCGTCCAGACCGAGGGTCAGTTGCGGGCGCTGGCCAGTCGCTTCGCCCGCAGTGGCGAACTGATCCGCAATCCGGTGGATATTTCCGGGGACGGGCCGTCGCACTGGCCGGACCGGGCGAAACGCGACACGATTCTCTGGATCGGCCGTTCCGACACCTTCCACAAGCAGCCGCTGCTGTTGCTGGAACTGGCGAAGCGCTGTCCGGACCTCCCGTTCCTGATGATCATGAACCGGACCCACGCGGACGTATTCGATGCCATCCAGGCGCAGCGACCATCCAACCTGACCATCGTCGAACGGGTACCGCACCGGGAAATCTGGAACTATTACCGCCGCGCCCGCGTTTTCGTCAGCACGTCGGCCTACGAAGGCTTCCCCAACACCTTCCTGCAATGCGCCGTTGCCGGCGTACCGGTCGCCTCGCTCAGCGTCGACCCCGAAGGCATCCTGTCCGCTCACGCCTGCGGCCTGCTCGCCGGCGGCAGTCTCGACCGTCTCGAACAGCATGTTCGCACCCTGTGGACGGATGCCGGCCGTGCCGAGCGTCAGGCATGGTCATTCCACCGTTTCGCCCTCGAGCATCACGGTCTCGCCAGCCAGGTCGAGCGCTTCGAGTCGCTGCTGAAACAGGCGATCGACGCCCCCTTGCGCAGCCCGCCGCTGCCATGGTGGCGCCTGCCCACCCGCCGTTTCGTGCGGCACGGGGATATTTAGCGATGTGCGGCATCGCCGGCATTTTCCCGCGCCATGGAGGAGCGGATGCGCGACAGATCGAGGATCTGGTCGAAGGCATCATCCATCGCGGACCGGATGACCGCGGCCTCTGGATCGCCCCCGGCCGGGAATGCGCGCTCGGCCATACCCGGCTCGCTATCCTCGACCTCTCCGCGGCAGGCCATCAGCCAATGGTCGACCCGGTCACCGGCAACGCCATCGTCTTCAATGGCGAGATCTACAACTTCGCCGCCTTGCGCCGCGACTGCGAGGCTGCCGGAGACACGTTCCGCTCCCACTCGGACACCGAGGTGATTCTCGCCCTTTACCGCCGGCATGGTGTCGATTGCCTGCATTTCCTGCGCGGCATGTTCGCCTTCGCGATCTGGGATGCGCGATGCCGGCGCCTGTTCTTCGCCCGCGACCGGATCGGCAAGAAACCTTTCCACTACGCCTCATCGTCCAGGGGCTTCGCCTTCTGCTCCGAAATCGACCCGCTGGCGCGCCACACCTGGACCGACCGCCGCCTCGACCGGCAGGCGCTCGACTTTTTCCTGCACCTGCAATACATCCCGGCGCCCCTGAGCATCTACCGGGGTATCCGCAAGCTGCCGCCGGCACATTACGGACTGCTCGATTCGGACGGATTGCGCATCGAACGCTACTGGTCGCTCGATTACCGCGACAAGGCGGAACTGAAAGACGGGGAGGCCGTCGACGCCTTCGAGGACAAGCTGGCGGAGGCCGTGCGCCTGCGCATGGTCGCCGACGTGCCGGTCGGCGCCCTGCTCTCCGGCGGTGTGGATTCGAGCGTGATCGTCGCACTGATGGCGAAACAGTCGGCCGCACCGGTGCACACCTTCAGTGTCGGCTTCGCCGAGGCGGCGTTCGACGAATCCGCCCATGCGCGCCTGGCGGCGGAACGCTGCGGTACGCTGCACCGTCCGGCCGAGCTCGGTGCGCCTGATCTCGCCATGTTGCCGCTGCTGGTCAAACGCTATGGAGAGCCCTATGGCGACGCCTCCGCGCTGCCATCTTTCGCCGTCTGCGCCGCCGCCCGCAGTGAACTCAAGGTGGTGCTCAACGGGGACGGCGGCGACGAACTGCTCGGCGGCTACCCGCGTTATTCGCTGCCGGATGCGACGATCCGTCTGGCGACCTGGGTCCGCCGGCATCATCCCCTGCCGCTGGTCGACCCCGCGAAATGGCTCGGCAAGCGCGGCCCCTTCCCGTTCAAGAAGCTGCGCCGCCTGGCGCTCGACCACCTGCTGCTGCCAGATGCCGGTCCCTTCACGATGTACGGCGGCAACCGCAACGACGCCGTGCGGCACAGCCTGCTGCATGACGACCGACTGACGGACAACCTGCCGCGGTGGCGCGCCGAGTGGTTCAGGCAGGCGAGGCTGGCTTCCGGCAATCCTGTGGACAGCATGCTCTGGCTGGACAACCATACCTACCTGCCCGGCGACCTGCTGGTCAAGATGGATATCGCCGCCATGCACTGCGGACTCGAAGCGCGCTCACCCCTGCTCGACCACGAGCTGATCGAGTTCTGCGCACGCCTGCCCGTTCGCTTCAAGGTTCGTCATCGCACCGGCAAGTGGCTGCTGAAGCAGCTCGCCGAGCGCTACTACCCGAAGGACTTCGTCCATCGACGCAAGATGGGCTTCGGTATCCCGCTCGATGCCTGGATGCGCGGCCCGTTCCGCCCGCTGCTCGACGACGTGCTGCGCGATCCGGCCTGCATGGCGCCGCTCGACATGACGGTGATCGATCGTTTCCGGCGCAGTTTCCACGAGGGGGGCGACGAATCGACGCGTCTGTGGCCGCTCTTCATGTACGGTCTCTGGCGCAGGCACGGCATGCCTGCGGAACTGGCGGACTAGGCCATGACGCAACGGCTGGCCGCGGTCCTCCGCCTGCTCGCGACCCGCGGTCCGCGGGTTCTCCTGCGGGCCTCCCTGGCGGCGCTGATCGACGCCTGCCGGCAGCGCCGCCTGCGCATCGATGCCACGGCCGGCATCCGTCATGTCGCGCGCTGGCGTCTCCCGACCGGGACGCATTTCATGAATGCCATGCATCGCCGACTCGGCCTCCCGGAAACGGATTTCCGCCGGCGGGCGACGTGCGCGGACACAGCAGGCCACATGCCGGCCGTTCCTCCGGCACGCGCCACCCTATTGCTGGCAGGCCGCAGCGCACTGGATGACGTGCGAATCAAGGCATACCTGCTGGCGAAAGCCGCCGCAGGCACCTTGCAGATCGTCGGCCCGGGCGACGACATCGCTCCGCAACCGGGCATCCTGACCCTGCTCAGCGACATCGCTCCCGATGCGGAGGGCCAGGCCTGCCTGCTCGAACTGCAACGGCGCGGCATTACTTGCGTCTGGCTGTCCGGCCCGGACAACACGCTGCCCGAGGAAACGCCCCTGCGCGAAGCCTGCCAACGCCGGGCGACGCCTGTCCCCGACGGCAGCAGCCTGGATTACTCGCCCATCACCGTCCCGCCAGCGCCGACTTTTGCCCGAACCGTCCGGTCGCCACGCCCCCTGAGGGTGCTGACCTATCGCTGGCACGTACCGCACCAGTACGAGCTCTTCAAGCTCGGCGCCGATTTCGCGCTCGTCGCGGATCTCGGCGAGCGCAGCTGCGGCTGGTGGGATCTGGGCCAGCGTCCCCTGCCGGCCAATGCCCGCTTCGTTCGCTGGAACGAAATCGACCCTCGGGATTTCGACCTGGCCATTCTCCATTTCGACGAAAACATCCTGTCCGCATCCGCCGATGCGCACAGCGTCGGCACGGACTGGGGAGCGACATTCCGCTTCCTGCAGCGCCACCTGACGATCCCGCGCATCGCCGTCTGTCACGGCACGCCGCCCACAGGAGCCGATATGGCGCGCATGGCGCTGGTCGACTTTCTCGGCGACACGCCGGTCGTCGTCAACTCGCATCAGGCACTGGCGGAGTGGGGATTCGCCGCGGCACGGGTCATCTGGCAGGGTTTCGATCCGGCCGAATTTCCCTGCCGGCCGCCGCCGGCAGGCCGGGCGCCACGCATCCTCACCCTCCCCGCCGCAGCCACCGCCGAACGGCCCGGCTATCGGGGTGCCGAATTGTTCAACGAGGTGGCGGCCCGTATCGCCGCGCCGATGGAACCGCTCTGCGTGGCCGAACCGAATCTCCTCCTGCGGGGCAATGCCTATGCCGCGGCGAAATTCGCACATTACCTCGCCGCCCTGCACGGCTTCGACATCTACTTCAATCCGACCCTGCGCTCGCCGATGCCGCGCTCGCGTGGCGAAGCCATGCTCTGCGGCCTCGCCACGGTCAATGCCGCCAGCCACGACGTCGATCGCTTCATCGACAACGGCGTCAACGGCTTTTATGCCGGAACAGCGGATGAGCTTGCCGACCGGCTCCGCTTCCTGCTCGCCGACCCCGACCGTGCCTGGCGCATCGGCCAGGCCGGCCGTGCGACCGCGATGCGCCTGTTTCATATCGATCGCTATCTCGCCGACTGGCGCCGACTGATCCGGGATACGCTGGGCAGCGATGCAATCTGAATCCGCCATTCTCCGCACGACCTGGTCCGCGCTACGGGCTGCGGCCATCGCCTGCGGCCTGTCGGAATGGCTGCTGCGGCATGGCCGGCTCGGACTCGTGGAAACCCGTCGGCACCTCGCCCTGCAGCACCTTCCGGGCGATGCCCGGGGCCTGGAGATCGGCGCCCTGCATTGTCCGCTGCCACTGCCGGCAGGTACCCGGGCGTACTACGTCGACCGACATGCGCCGGACGCCTTGCGCGTGCTGCGTGCCGATGCCGGCCCCGCCATCGTCACGCCCGACCTGCTCGCCGACGGTTTTGCGCTCGACTGCATCGTCGCGGCCAGCCAGGACTTCATCATTGCCAACCACGTGCTCGAACATGCGGTCGACGCGCTGGGGACGCTGGAACACTGGCTACGCGCATTGCGTCCGGGCGGGGTCCTCTTCATCACGGTGCCGATCGGCGAACGCTGCTTCGACCGGGGCCGCGCCGCAACGACCGCCGAACACTTTCTCGAAGATCGACGCCTCGTCGCGAGCGGGGAGGCCGTGGCGATGCGTGCCCGCAACCGGATGCATGTCGATGAGCACCTGGCCATTTCCGCGCCGGCCCTGGCTCGCGCGGCGGGCCGGCCATGGCATCCGCTGCAGGGCGCTGCGCGCGAACAGGAAATCGAACGCCTCCTCGACCAGGATGCCGGCCGGATTCACCACCATGTATTCACGCCGTCATCCTTCGGCACCCTGCTCGGACTGCTCGGAAAGCAGGTGCGCGTTGAACGCGTCGCGCATTCCCGGGTGGAGGCGCTCGGCATCGTGCGGAAAGTCGCCTGAAATGCAGTTCTCCGGCCTGCTTCATCACCTGCGCCAGCGCCCGGCCGGACGGCTGGCTGCAAAAGTGTTCCGCCTCTGGCGCACGACGGGTCTGGCCGGTTTGCGCTGGCGCTGGCGTCTGCTGCGCGCCCAGACACAGGGCTATGCGCGCTGGCTGCGTGAGCAGGCCATCCGGACAGCCGCAGAACACCCCGCACGCGTCACCGAAATCGCGACACTCCAGCCCGCTCCGCTCATTTCCGTCATCATGCCCGTCTGCGATCCGCCGGAACCCTGGTTGCACCGGGCCATCGAGTCGGTGCGCGCGCAGCTCTATCCGCACTGGCAGCTTTGCATCGCCGACGATGCCTCGCGAGCGCCGCACGTGCGGCGACTGCTGGAGTCGGCCGCGGCAGAAGACCGGCGCATCCGGTTGTCATTCCGCGCAGCGCGCGGCCATATCTGCGCGGCGACGCGGACGGCGCTGGATCTGGCGGAAGGCGGATTCGTCACCTTCCTCGATCACGACGACGAACTGGAGCCGCTCGCACTGGCCCGGATAGCCGCCGAAATCGGACGCCATCCCGCGGCCGACATGCTCTATGGCGACGAAGACCTCATCGGCACCGACGGACGGCGCAGCGATCCCTACTTCAAACCGGACTGGAACCCGGAACTGCTGCGTGCCCAAAATTACATTTGCCATTCCGCCGTCTATCGCGCCGATCTCCTGCACGCGCTCGATGCATTCCGTCCCGAGGTGCAAGGCAGCCAGGACTGGGATCTGGCACTGCGGGCCGGCGAGCGGGCGGCGTGCATCCGCCATATCCCGCACATCCTGTATCACTGGCGTACCGTGCCGGGTTCGACGGCACATGCCGACACCGCGAAACCTTATACGCTGGAAGCGGGCCGACGGGCAGTGCAAGGCCATCTTGACCGTTGTGGAGAGCGGGCGAGGGTCGAATTGCTGCCCTTCGGCCACCTGTCCGTGCGACATACCCTGCCTGTGCCAACGCCGACCGTCAGCCTGATCGTCACCACGCCGGAGGCCTGCGAACCGCTGCTGAAAGTCACGGACTACGCCGGGCTCGAGGTTCTGCCGGTCACCGGTAGCGGGGCAGAACTGCCGCGGCAGATCAATCGTGTCGCAGCACGAGCCTGGGGCGACCTGCTCTGTCTCGTCGATGGCCGCTGCCGCCCCCGGGATGCCGGCTGGCTGGCCACGCTCGTCGCCGAGGCGGTACGGCCCGGCACCGGCGCCGTCGGCGCACGCCTGCTCGACGCACGTGGTCGCATTCTCCACGCGGGCTACCTGCTGGATCCGGAAGCGATCATCCTTCATCCCTATCGCGGCGCGCCCGCCGCCTTTCCGGGCGTCCGCAACCGCGCTCTGCTGCAACAGAACGTTTCCGCCGTTTCGGGCGCCTGCCTTGTCGTGAAACAAGCCGCATTCGGACAGGCAGGCGGGCTGGATCCCGAGAGCGGCTGTTTCTTCGCTGTCGATTTCTGCCTGCGTCTGCTCGATAGCGGCCTGCGCAACGTGTGGACACCGCAGGCCACACTGGTCCTCCCCGCCCCCGATGCGACAGCACCGGACGCCCTGTCATTGCGATACATGCAGACACGCTGGCGGGAGCGGCTCGCCCATGACCCGGCCGGCAGCCCCTGCATCGCGCTCGTGCATGGCCTGCCGGTGCCGGGCACAATGCCTCCATGACGCCGCGTTTCTCCATCGCCCTCGCCACCTGCAACGGGGCACGTTTCCTGCACGCGCTGCTCGACAGCCTGGCCGCCCAGAGCCTGCGGCCGCACGAACTGGTCGCCAGCGACGACGCCTCGACGGACGATACCCTCCATTGCCTCGAAGCCTTCGCCGGACACTCGCCGTTCCCGGTACGCATCCTGCGCAACCGGGAAGCGCTCGGCGTCGCGGGAAACTTCGGCCAGGCGCTTTCCGCCTGCGCGGGAGACTGCATCGCACTGGCCGATCAGGATGATGTCTGGCATCCCGCCAAGCTGGAGAAACTGGCGGCGGCGCTGGCCGCGCCCGGAATCCTGGCTGTGTTTTCCGATGCCGACGTGGTCGATGCAGACCTGACACCGCTGGGCTACACCATGTGGCAGCGCGTGCGCTTCACGGCGCAGGAGCAGCGTCGGTTGGCGCGCGGGGAAGGCTTCGGGATACTGCTCAAGCACCGCGTCGTCACGGGCGCCACGCTGGCCTGCAAAGTCGGCCTTCGCGAGACGGCGCTGCCGATGCCCCCCGGCTGGCCGCACGATGCCTGGCTGGCGCTGCTGGCCGCGGCACAGGATGGACTGGCCGCCGTTCCGGAACCGCTGATCGCCTATCGCCAGCACGGCGCCAATCTCGTCGGCGGCCGGCGCAGAACCTTCCTGCAGGAAGCGCGGGCGGGGCTGCAACTCGACCGGGGTGACTGGTATCGTGAGGAACTCGGGCTGTGGCGCGCACTCGATGCACGACTCGCGACATTGTCTGCAATCGCAGCTCGCGCAGCGCTGGCAGACAAGATCGCCCACCTGGAAGCCCGTGCACGACTGCCGGCCTCGCGCTGGCGAAGAGTTCCCGGAGTGTTGCGTGAAGTGCTGGCCGGCCGCTATGCACGCCATGCCCGGAACTGGGGCAGCATCGCGCTGGACCTGCTGGTTCCCTGACGGTACCGAGACTTGATCGCGAATATCCAGTCCCTGCGCGGTGTAGCGGCCATGCTGGTCGTCCTGTTCCATCTCGCATCGATCGAAGCCAACTACGGCCACGGCTACCGGTTGTTGTCGGACGCCTGGACGATCGGCATGTCCGGCGTCGACCTCTTCTTCGTCATTTCGGGTTTCGTCATGGTCACGGTAACGCGGGGCCGCTTCGGGATTTCCGCCGAACCCCTGCGCTTCCTGCTGCGCCGCGCGACCCGCATCTATCCGCTTTACTGGCTTTTCAGCCTCCTCGTGCTCGCGGCATTCCTCATCGGTCCGGGACTGATGAAGCGCAGCCTCCAGGGCGGTGGAATCGATCTGCCCGCGTCCTTCCTGCTGCTGCCGCAGGACGGCCTGCCCCTGCTGATGGCGGGCTGGACCCTGATTCACGAAATGTACTTCTATCTCGTGTTCGCCCTGCTGCTGCTGTTTCCCGAGCGGTGGCTCGGCCGCCTGCTCGCCGGCTGGGCCATGGCAATCGCTGGCGCCTCCGTGATCGTCCTCCCGGCGACAGCGGACGCGACACTGCGCCTGGTCACGCACCCCCTGACGCTGGAATTCATCGCTGGCGGCTTCGCCGCCCTGTGCGTTCATCGCAGTTCCCCGCGAGCCGCCGGACGATGCCTGGCTGCCGGCATCGTCCTCTGGCCGGCCGGTTATCTGGTGCATATCAGCCTCGGCTACGGCCTCGAACCCTCCGGCGGGTTGCGCGTGCTGGTTTTCGGGGTACCGGCCGCATTGGTGGTCCATGGACTGGCCGCGCTGGAATCCCGCGGCGGCAGGACGCTGCCGGCCTGGTCGGTACGCCTGGGCGACGCGTCGTACTCGCTCTACCTGTCCCATGTCCTGGTGATGGGAGCGCTGGCCCGTATCGGCACGGCCCTGCCGCAGGCCGGCGACCCGCTCTGGCGACCGGTTCTGCTGGCCATGCTGGTAGCTGCCGCCACAGGATTCGGCATTGCCTGCCATCGCCATATCGAGGCACCGCTGCTGCGGATCTCGCGCAGGTTGCTGCGCTGAACCGGATCAGTCGAGCCGGGGCGGTCCGTGACGAAGCAGCAGGGACAGCTTGCGCGGCACGAGGGTGAAGGCCGAGAGATAGTCGCGCAGGCCGGCACGCCGTCCTGCCTGCACCGCACAGTGCAACGCGCGCAGGCGAACATGCTCGTGCCAGCATCCCGCCAGCGCAGGCAGGTAGATGTCGGTCAGCGGACGCCGATCCATGCGCAGCAGCGACAGGAGACTCCCTTCCAGCAGCAGCAGCAGGACGTGCAGCGGCAGCACGACGAGCAGCAAGGGCAGCGGGTGGCAGATGAGCATCACGAAGTTCTTGTTGCGCTCGGACAGGGCACGGCGGCGATAGGTCGAGACGAGTCTGCCCGCCACCGCCTTGCCGCCGCCGAAGCTCTGGCCGACGCGATGTCGATAGCCCGATTTGCCGGGTGCCCTGACCGGGTACCCGGCCAGCCGCGCCCGGCAGCACAGGTAGAGGTCCTCACCGACCGAACCGAACCACTCGGGAAAACCTCCCAGTTCCTGCCATAACCGCTTGGGAATCCACAAGCAGGCGCCATGCACCGTGCCGACATCACGGCATGCCGGATCGCGGTTGGGCACCGGGTTCAGGAACGGGTCGAGGCGGCTGCCGATGTCGAGCAGCTCGCCGGTGGCGGCATCGAACTGGGACAGGGTCAGGATCGCCGGTCGATCGAGGCGGCGGGTTTCATCCAGCAAGGTCTGCAGGGCGTCGGGCAGCAGGGTCGCATCATTGTTGAGCAACAGCAGGTATTCGCCCCGCGCCGCTTCCGCCATGCGATTGTTGGCGATGCAGAAGCCGACGTTCCCGGTACTCGCGATCAGCCTGACGTCGGGATGCGCGGAGCGCAGATATTCGGCCGAACCGTCACTGGACGCATCGTCATGCACGACGATCTCCACATCCGCTCCAACCACTTGCGAGCGTACCGAGGCAAGGCAGGCCTCGATCATGTCGATCCCCTTGTAATGGGCGATGCACACCGAAATGCACGGGGTCGTCATCACGCTTCCCGATGGCCTCATGACCCGGAGGGAAGCAGCCCGCGCTGGCGCAGGATTGCCGCGAGCGACCGCGTAAATGGCCCACGCTCGCGCAAGTCCAGATGCGAGCCGTCCGGGCAGGCATGCTCCCCGAGCGGGCCCTCCTGTGCTGCGTGGATACCAGGCGCCCCGACCTCCATCAGAAAGCGTGTCCAGAACCGTTCGCGGGGATAGCGACGCATTTCGATCTCGCGCACCATGCCGCTGGAAGGCATGGCGACGAAGATCACCCGGCCGCCACGCGCCCGGATACGGGCCACGTCCCCGCCGACACGGCGGGCCGCCTCGGCGAATCCCGTGTCCTCCGCGGGCATCAGGCGGCTGATGCGGTGCGCCAGATCGGAACGGGCGTGCGGTGAGCGCACATCGACGTCCTCGCCCAGCGTGCGGGCAACACGGCGGTAATAGAATTCCCGCATATCGACGAGAGTGTAATCGGCCAGCCGGGATCGGTCCGGCCGCGTGATCAGATATTGTCGTGCCGGCACGGCGGGCAGTGCGCGCCGGTGTAGTGAAGTCAGAGGATCGGCACCGTCTGCGTAGGCGCGCAAGCGCTCGTGCGCCCACGTCGTCAGACGCCCTTCGATGAAGGCTGCCGGTTGTCGCCAAAGATCGGGGTACGAGATGCCTCGTCCATACGCCTGCTCCATCTCCTCCGCCACGCCGCCCCGCGCACCGACGGCATGGTCGTAGTAGTCGAAGAGAATGGTGCCACGCACCCGCGGATCGTCTGCCAGCCCGGCGAGAACCGGTTCGCCCGCGCTCCCATCGAGGGCCAGCTGGACCGGTTCGAGTCCGGTTTCCCGACGCAGGACATCGAGATCGATACCGAGCTGGAAACGCGATGCACCGACAAGGATGAGGGCATGCTCACCCAGCTCGGCGGCACGCGTACGCTCCTGCTGCCAGCGCTGCCTCGAATCGAGGGCCGTCGGCCGGTAGCCCAGCGCCTCCAGGCGAGCCTCGAGGAGGACGGCGCCCATCAGGAAGATCGCCACGCCGGCTGCCAGCATGGCGAGCCATGGCACGGACGGCAGCCGCCGCTCAGAACTGGAAATAGATGAAGGCACGCTGCTCCCCGCCCGAGAAAAGATACAT
>JAVEWF010000081.1:0-9192 GCA_034004665.1 Rhodocyclaceae bacterium
GCCCAACCACAGCAGCGTCAATGTAGTCAGACCGTCAGCCGGCGATAGATGTCGGCGACTTTCAGCGGCAGTTTCTTCACGTCGTCGAGTACGGTGTAGGCCGCCGGCCCCATCATGTGTTTCAGGTAGTCCTGGCCGTGGCGGTCGATCGTCACGCAATAGCTGCGGATGCCCTGCTGGCGGGCCTCCTGCAGTGCGCGGCGCGTGTCTTCGATGCCGTAGGTGCCGCGGTATTCGTCGCCGAAGTCGTCGGGGCGGCCATCCGAAAGCGTGACCAGCAGCTTGTGGCGGGCGGGCTGCTGCGCCAGCAGCCTGGTCAGGTGGCGGATCGCCACGCCCATGCGCGTGTAGTCCTTCGCCTCGATGCCGTCGATGCGGGCGCGCACGGCATCGTCGTAGGCGTCCCTGAACGACTTGATGCGGTAGATGTCGCAGCGCGTGCGCGTCCAGCCGCTGAAGCCATAGATCGCGTAGGCATCGCCGAGCTTTTCGAGCGCCTCGCACAGCATCACCAGCGCCTCGCGCTCGGCATCGTTCACCCAGCCCTTGGTGGAGCCGCTCATGTCGACCATGAACATCGCGGCGAGGCTGCGTTCGTTCCTCACCCGGCGGCTGAACAGGCGTTCGGACGGCTCCGCGCCGCCGCGCCGGTCGTTCACCGCCTCGACCAGCGCGTCGAGGTCGATCTCCTCGCCCTCGGGCTGGCGGCCGAGGATGCGGTCCTCGCCGCGGACCGCCTCGAACCTGCGCCTGAGCTGCTGGATGAGCGGCGCATGGCGCTGACGCGTCTCGCGCACGAAGGCGCCGTCGCCGGGCTTGACCTCCATCTCGTAGACATGGCACCAGCCGCGCCGGTAGGCGTTGCGGTGGTAGTCCCATTCGTCGTAGTGGAAGTCGGCTTCGCGGTCGCTCTTCAGTTCCGGCGCGGTGGAAATCGTGTCCGGATCGACGGGCGTCCACGCACCGTCGCCCGCCGGCGTCAGCGCCTCGGGCGGCACCTGGCCGAGGTCCTGCATCAGCGATTGCGCGGCGGCCTGCGCATCGGGCGGCAGCATCGCCGCCTCGCCGTCGACGCTGACTTCGAGCTCGCCGCTCATTTCATTCCATTCGCTGTTCAGCTGCGCGGCGAATTCGCTGGGCGCGGCCGGCTTCCTGCCGGCCGCGCCTTTCAGCACGGCGAGCGCCTTCTTCAGGGTATCGGTGTCGCGCGCGATGCGTTCGGCGCGCACGCGGGCCGCGATGCCGGGATCGAGCCGCCCGCAAAAAGTCGGCGCCGGCGGGACGGTGCCCTGCACCATGAATTTCGCCAGCCAGCGCAGCGATACGTCCACCGTGGCCCCCGGCGCTTGCAGTTCCGCCAGCGCCGCCCCGATTTCCGCGGGCCACGACCCGCGCACGGCGGCCAGCAGCGTGCCGAGGCCCGGAAGATCCCGGGCGACACGCGCTTCGAGCCGCGCCGCTTCCAGATGGGCCAGCCAGGTCAGCGCCTGCTCCCTTTCCGGCCAGCGGGCCAGCTCGGCGTCGAGGTCGACGGCGAAGGTGCCGTAGCGCGTCTGCGCCCAGAGCTGCACGGCGAGGCTCTGGTAGAGCCGGCGATTGTCTTCCGCGGCATCGAACTGGGCGATGCGCGCAGGCAGGAAGATCGTCTCGGTATCGGTCCAGGGGTAAGTGCCTGCTTTCACGGCGAGCGGCCGGCCGGAAAGGCCCTGGACGAAACGCGCAAGGCGCTGCTCGACCTCGGCGAAGCGGGCGAACAGGCGGCCTTCGCGCAGCGCGATGAAGCCGTCGAGGTCGCGCAGCCCCTCGATCGCAGGCCGCAGGCCCTGCTTGTCGTAGGTGTCCAGGCCGGCGATCACCCAGGCTTCGAAGGACGCCTCGCCAAGCCGTTCGAGCACCTGCGGCGCCAGCGTGGCGATCAGGTAGCCGATCTCGGCATAGGTCTGGGCCGCCACGCCGGCCCAGTGCAGCACCAGGTCCTGATGCCGGCGCGGCAGCGGTTCGAGCTGCGCCGCCAGCCGCTCGATCGAGCGGTGCGAGGGCGAGGCGAACAGCAGCGCGTCGAGCTTTTCCTCGAGTTCGTGTTCGAACAGCCTGCGCTCAGGCATCAGAAGACGGCCCGCACCAGGTCATCCAGGGTCTGGGTCATGTCCGGATCGTCGGTGAGCGCGCGCGCCACCGCGGCGACGCTGGCGGTGGCGGCCGGCATGCCGGCGCCGATCAGCTGCGCCGCATGCACCAGCAGCCGCGTGCTGGCGCCCTCGTCGAGGCCGGCGCCCTTGAGGTTGCGCGTCAGCTCGCCGAGCTTGACGAGCCGCTTCGCCGTGTCGGCATCGATGCCGCCCTCGGTGGCGACGATCCGCGCCTCGACCTCGGCGCCCGGATAGTCGAACTCGAGCGCGACGAAGCGCTGCCGCGTGCTCGGCTTGATCTCCTTGAGCACGCTCTGGTAGCCGGGGTTGTAGGAAATCACCAGCATGAAGCCGGGCGGCGCGGGGATCAGCTCGCCGCGCTTGTCGACGGCCAGCGCGCGGCGCGTGTCGGCGAGCGGGTGGATCACCACGGTGGTGTCCTTGCGCGCCTCGACGATCTCGTCGAGGTAGCAGATCGCGCCGGCACGCACCGCGGCGGTCAGCGGGCCGTCGAGCCACACCGTCTCGTCGCCGACGATCAGGTAACGGCCGACGAGGTCGGCCGTCGTCAGGTCGTCATGGCAGGCCACGGTTACCAATGGTCTTTTCAGCTTCCACGCCATGTACTCGACGAAGCGCGTCTTGCCGCAGCCGGTGGGGCCCTTGAGCAGCACCGGCAGGCGCTTTCGCGCGGCGGCTTCGAACAGCGCGACCTCGTCGGCGACGGCCTGGTAGTAGGGCTCCGCGCCGAGCGATTCGAGCTCGGGGGTGATGGTCCTCACGTGGGCGGCGTTCATGTTCAGATCTCGGTGAACAGGTCTGCCTCGGGTAGGCGCGACTTCGGCAGCTTGGCGTTGAAGTCGGCGTCGCTGCGGTAGCCGAGCGCCGCGATCACCACCGCGGTCAGGCCGCGCTGCGCCAGGCCGAGCTCGGCGTCGAGCTTCGCCTTGTCGAAGCCCTCGATCGGGCAGGCGTCGATGCCGAGGGCCGCGGCCCCCTGCAGCAGCATGCCGAGGGCGATGTAGAGCTGCTTCTGCATCCAGAACGTCGTGTCCTTCAGCTCGTTGCGATGCAGGTTCGCATAGTAGTTGCGCGAGGTGTTCTGGGTGGCCTTCGCCTCGGGCGTCGGGAAGCGGCCGTCCTTGTCCTCCTGCGCGAGGATCGCGGCGATGTGCGCATCGTCGAACTCGGCCTTCGCGCACAGCACGACGACCTGCGATGCGTTGAGGATCTTGGGCGCGTTGTAGGCATAGCCGTCCTGCGTGGCCGCGGTGATGCGCGCCTTGCCGGCCTCGCTCTCGGCGACAAGGAAATGCCAGGGCTGCGAATTGACGGAGGATGGCGCACAGCGCAGGACGGTGCGCAGGGCCGCCATGTCGGCCGGGGCGATTTTCCGGTCCGGGTCGAAGGCCTTGCAGGTATGGCGGGTGGTGGCGATGCGGGCGATGTCGATCGATGCGGCGTGTTCCATGGGATTCCTCGTGCGTGATGTCGGTGCCAGTCTACCAGCGTGCCGCCGGGTATTTGCCGCATCCCCGGCTTGTGCTCAAATGCGGGCTTTGCGCCTTCCCGCCTCCCTTCCCGTCCGGTTCCCACGCCATGCAGATCACCGTCGCCGCCCTCATCGTCCGCTTCATGGAGCGTCTCGGCATCCGCACGATCTACGGCATGCCGGGATCGCACATCCTGCCGGTGTACGACCGGCTCTACGACTCGCCGATCCGCACGGTGCTGGCCAAGCACGAGCAGGGCGCGGCCTTCATGGCCTGCGGCGAGGCGCGCGCGACGCGCAACATCGCCGCCTGCATCACCACGGCCGGGCCGGGCGCGACCAACCTGGTCACCGGCATCGCCAACGCCTACGCCGACAAGCTGCCGGTGCTGATCGTCACCGGCGAGACCTCGACCTTCATTTTCGGCAAGGGCGGACTGCAGGAAAGCTCGGGCGAAGGCGGCAGCATCGACCAGTCCGACCTGTTCCGCGGCATCACGCGCTACCACCGCATCATCGAGCGCACCGACTACCTGCAGCAGGTACTGCGCCAGGCGGCGCGCATCCTGCTCTCGCCCAGCGCCGGGCCGGTGCTGCTCTCGCTGCCCTACAACATCCAGAAGGAGCCGGTCGAGGACAGCCTGCTCGACGACATCCGCTTCGTTCGGGAACAGCCGCCCATCTGCAACCGCTTCGGCGCCACCGAGGACATGGCGCGCATGCTGCGCGAGGCCCGGCATCCGGTGATCGTCGCGGGCCACGGCTGCTTCATCGCCGGCGCACAGGGCGTGCTGCAGCGGCTCGGCGAACGTCACGCCATCCGCGTGACGACGACGCTGAAGGGCAAGGGACTGATCGCCGAAAGCGACCCGCGCGCGATCGGCTGCCTCGGCGTCACCTCGGACGGCAGCGCCTATCGCCACATCGTCGACCATGCCGACCTGGTCATCGTGCTGGGCGCCGGCTTCAACGAACGTACCAGCTACCTGTGGGACCCGAAGCTGATGGCCGGCAAGCGCGTGATCCAGGTGGACCACGACGCCGCGCAACTGGAAAAGGTGTTCAAGGCGGATCTCGCGATCCACGGCGACATCCGCGCAGTACTCGAGGACCTCTACGAGCATCTCGGCGACCTGCCGCCCGCGCCGCCGCCCGCGGCGACGCCGGCCGAGGTGAAACCGCACTTCACCGCGATCGCCCACCTGTTCGAACGCCTCGTCGAGCGCATGCCGGAAGGCGCGCTGATCTTCGACGACAACATCATCCTCGCGCAGACCTACCTGAAGGCCTCGCCGCGGCACCGCTACTTCCCGAACTCGGGCGTTTCGTCGCTCGGCCACGCGATCCCGGCGGCCCTCGGCGCGCGCTGCGCGGTGGAGACGCCCGCCTTCGCCATCCTCGGCGACGGCGGCTTCCAGATGTGCTGCATGGAGCTGATGACGGCGGTGAACTACGGCATCCCGCTGAACGTGGTGATGATCAACAACGGCACGCTCGGCCTGATCCGCAAGAACCAGTTCCAGCTCTACCAGGAGCGCTATCTCGACTGCGATTTCGTCAATCCGGACTTCGCGCTGCTGGCACAGAGCTTCGGCATCGCGCACTGGCGCGTCGACTCGGCGGCGGATGTCGACGCGCTGTTCGAGCGCGCCGACCTCAAGGGCGGGATCAACCTGATCGAGGTGATGTGGGACAAGAACGTTTTCCCGGCCTACAAATCCGACCGATGAGCGGACCGCTGAAGACGGCATGAGCCGGCACCGCTTCATCCTCGTCATCCCGGTCGCCGACCGGCCGCGCCATCTCGACGCCTGCCTCGGCAGCCTGAAAGAATTGCTGCGCCGTTTTCCCTATGGCCGCGAGATCACCGTGCTGCTGGCCGACGACAGCGCCGACGCGGCGAGCATCGCCGCCCATCGCGAACTGGCGCAGCGTTACGCGACGGATGTCCTGCCTGTCCTCCACTTCGGGCCGGAGGAACAGGTCGCATTCGTGCGGTCGCTCGGCGTCGACCTTCCGCAGGTGCTTGGCACCGCACCGCCCGAGCGCTATGGACACAAGGGCCAGGGCGTGATGCGCAACATCGCCTACCTCAAGGTGGCGGAGATGCTGCTCGGGCGGCCGGATGGCGACGTTCTCATCTGGTCGCTCGACAGCGACCAGGAGTTCCGTGTCAATGTCGATGAGGACGATGGTTACGTCGTCGATTATTTCGGCGGCCTCGACGCGATCTTCAGCCGCAGCGATGCACAGGTGCTGACCGGCAAGGTGGTCGGCGACCCGCCGGTGTCGCCGGCGGTGATGACGAGCAACTTCCTCGACGACGTGCTCGCCTTTCTCGATCAAACGTCGCGCCTCGATCCAGCCGTCCCCTGCAGCCACCACGGTGTCACGGCCGCCGCCGGCGATGCCGCCTACCACGACATGGCCGACCTGTTCGGCTTCAAGCCGGCGGCGCATTACGCCTACCCCTGCCCGCTCGCCGGCCCCCACAGCGAGGCCGACGGCTGCGCGCACTTCGCCGGCCGGGTGAACAGCTTCTTCTATGGCGAGCACCCGACGCGCGTCTCGACCTACCAGCCTGCCGAACTGCTCTCGACCGTGCAGCCGGCACGCACCGTCTATGCGGGCAACTACGTGTTCCGCCCGGACGCGCTGCGCCACTTCATCCCCTTCGCGGCCCAGCGCCTGCGCATGTCCGGGCCGACGCTGGGCCGCATCCTCAAGGCCGAACTCGGCCCGCGCTTCGTCTCGGCCAACCTGCCGATGCTGCACCGGCGCACGGTCGAAAGCGGCGGGCAATCCGAGTTCCGGCCCGGCATCGAGACGCAGGCCAGCACGATCGACATGAGCGGCGAGTTCGAGCGCCAGTTCTACGGCGACGTGATGCTGTTCACGGTCGAGCAACTGACCGCAGGCAGCGATCTTCGCCGTCACGCCGGCGCCGACCTTTCGCTGCAACTCGACGCCATGCGCACGGAGATGCTGGAACGCTACAACACGCGGCAACGACTGATTCTGGACAAGCTCGGCCGACTCGACGCACGGCTGGACGACCCGGCCAGATGGTGGCGCACACAGCCCGACCGTGTCGCCGGCTTCCGCCATTTCGCCGCCAATGTGCGGCGGAACTTCGGCGTGGATTCCTCCGGGCATGCTCGCATCAACGACGCAGCGGCATGGGCGCAATGGCGCACGCGCCTGCTCGGTGCGCTTGAGCACTATGCCTCGGACCGCACCACCTGGGAGCACCTGTTGTGAGGACCTGGCTGCACCGCCGCCAGCGGCCGCAGCGTTATGCCTTCCTCGAACGACTGCTGGCAACGCAACGCCTGGATCGCGAAGCCCTGTTGCGCAAGCAGCGCGACGATCTGGCGGCGATGATCCGCTTCGCCCGCGAGAACAGCGTGTACTACGCCGAGTCGCTGCGCGACATTCCCGACGACACGCCCATCGACGCGCTGCCCATCCTGCGCAAGCAGCAGGTGGCGGATCGCCTGCCCGACCTGCTGGCCCGCGGTCACGACCCGCGCACGACGCCGATCGGCCATACCGGCGGCTCGACCGGCAAGCCGCTCGCGTTCTGGTACGACGAGGCGAAACACGAACTGATGCGCGCCGGCATGATGCGCAGCTACATGCTGTCGGGCTGGCGGCCGGGACAGAAGATCCTCAATTTCTGGGGCGCGCGCCAGGACACGGTCAGCGGCGGCGTCTTCGGTAGCGCGGCCTGGGACGACTGGATCGCCGCCGAGAAAACCCTGCCTGCGCACGTAATCGGTGCGATGAAGCTGAACGAGTGGGTGCGCTTTATCGGAAATTATCGTCCGGCACTGCTGCAGGGCTATGCGTCGATCCTCGCCACCCTGGCCCGTTTCATCCTGGACGAGAAACTGGCCGTGCCCGCCAGCCTGATCGGCGTCTATTCGACCGCGGAGGTCCTGACCGACGAGATGCGCGAAACGATGGAGGCGGCGTTCGGCTGCAAGGTGTTCAACCAGTACGGCAGCCGCGAGATTCCCAACATCGCCTGCGAGTGCCGCCACGGCCGCATGCATGTCTTCACCGACATGGTGTGGCTGGAGTCGGTGGAGGGAAGCCTGCTCGTCACCTCGCTGACCAACCGGCTCATGCCGATGCTGCGCTACGAGAATGGCGATTCGGGCAGGCTGCTCGACGGCGAATGCTCATGCGGCCTGCCGTTCCCGCTGATGGAGATGGGAATGTGCCGCAGCAACGACTTCATCGTCGCGCCGGGCGGCCGGCGGCTGCACCCGGCCTTCTTCAACCGCCTGCTCTACGGCCAGACACAGGTGGCGCAATACCAGTTCGTGCAGGAAACGCCTGCGACCGTCACGTTGCGGCTGGCGGGCAGGCCGCCCGACGAGGCGCTGGCGGATCGGATCAAACGGGCCGTCGCGGCAGAAGGCTTGACGCTGGAGATCGAAACGGTGCCGGAAATCGAACGTACGATTTCCGGCAAGCACCGTTTCGTGGTCAGCCGGCTCTAGTCTTTCGAGCAGCTGCCGCCTTCGTCTTCGCAGAAGCCGAGTCCGGACGCATCCTCGTCGATGCCCTCTTCGAGCATCTTGCGCTCGTATTCCTCGCGCTGCTTGCGTGCTTCCTCCTCGATTTCGGCCTGGCGTGACTGCCATTTGGCGAGCCGCTCCTTCTCGGCGGCCTCGTCGAGCTCGATGCTCTTCTCGCCGAACAGCACCTGCTTGAGGAAACGGAAGGCGAACTGCATCAGCTCGACATCGTCTTCCATCAGCATCTTGCGCATTTCGGGCTCGAGCTTGAACAGCTTGTTGAACGCCTCGCTCTCCACGAAGTCGTGGAAGGTGTCGATGTCGTAGCAGGCCATGAAGAAGAGCTGGCGGCTCTTCAGCGAGGGAGCGCCGATGGCCGGACCGGCGGATTTCTTCTTGAGAATGAGCTGACGCCAGCCGCGCGCGAGCTCGTCGTACTCCTCGACGCCCTGCTCCTTGCGATAGTCGGCAATGGTGAGACGGCGGTCGACCTCGTGGCCCTTGCAGTGGTCTTCCTTGACCAGCGCATAGGACTGGCTGTCGGTGTATTCGTCCTGCTTGCGCATCGACAGCAGGGCGACGGGATAGTAGCGGCAGGCCGTGGGGCGGTCCTCATAGACCGCACAGCCTTCGGGCTGCATGAAACGGCAGGCGGTACCGCCATCGACGGGGCGGAATTTCACGCCGGCGATGCCATCCTTTTCCATTTCGTGCGGTACGGTGTATTCACGCAGGAATTCGGTGGAACTGATGCCGAGACGCTTCTTCAGGCGGATGATGTCGTAGGGCGTCAGCGAAATGTCGATGTTCGCGCAGCAGGCATTCCAGCAGCCGATGCCCTTGTGGCAGGAGAACTGGATTTCCTTGCTCTCGTCGAACATCGTCGGCATGACGGGACTGCCGGGGATCGGAATTTCGGGCTTGGACATGAAGAAACCTCGTGACAACTATGGTTTGAGCGATTGCAAATGAAACAGGCCGGCAGCCTGTCGGCTGCCGGCCCGCATGTTACTACTGCTTCAGACCGTGCTTAGTGCGGCGC